>JAJTBP010000231.1 GCA_021286825.1 Marinilabiliales bacterium
GGTCATACAGGGGAACCGTTTATGACACTGCCTACATCTCCAGAAGAGCGCTCAGCATTGTCGTGAGAGATGTCAATGTTAAGAAAACCGTGGAATGTCTTTTGGACAATGCATACACAGGCGAAGTAGGTGATGGACGCATTTTTGTCTCGACAATCGAAGAAGCCTGGAAAATTCGCACCCGGGCCCAGGGCGATGAATCACTTAAAGGAACCGGAGAGAAATAAGGCACTCACTTAAAATTTAACAAGATGAAAAAATTACAAATATTACTCGTGTGCTTTCTCGTTGCAGCTATGGCTACCTTCCTATTCAGCAACACGGTATATGCACAGAAAAAAGAAGATCCTTCCGGAGTGAATACTGGCAATGCTACAGAGGTGGTTGCAGCCAAGGCCGGGGAACCCAGCATCACTGAAGTTGCTGACCTGGTTGGCCACAACAAGGTTGCGATAAACATGTTGTGGGTTTTGATAACCGGCTTCCTGGTAATGTTTATGCAAGCAGGATTTGCGATGGTAGAAGCAGGTCTTACCAGAGCAAAAAACGTTGCACACACCATGGCCATGAACTTTCTGATCTATCCACTTGGAATGATCGGATTCTTCATATGCGGTTTTGCATTCATGTTTGGGGGAGTCGGACCACTCGCGACATTGGGTGGATACGATGGACTCAACAGTGAATTGACGATCAACCTTTTTGGTCATACTTTTGGCCTGATTGGCGGAAAGGGATTTTTCTTGTCTGGAACTTATGATGTTGCAGTTTTTGCTCTCTTCTTGTTTCAGATGGTTTTCATGGATACCACAGCCACAATCCCGACTGGTTCCATGGCTGAAAGATGGAAATATTCATCCTTCTTTATTTATGGCCTAGCTGTGGGAACAATCATTTACCCAATTTATGGCAACTGGGTATGGGGTGGAGGCTGGTTATCCCAATTGGGAACACAATTCGGTCTGGGACACGGACATGTGGACTTTGCCGGTTCATCAGTTGTTCACCTGACGGGAGGTGTGCTGGCTTTGGTTGGAGCTTACATGTTAGGCCCTCGTATTGGAAAGTACAACCGAGATGGTTCACCTAATGCAATTCCTGGCCACAACATTCCAATGGCCATCGTCGGAACATTTATTCTAGCATTTGGCTGGTTCGGTTTCAACCCTGGATCGACACTTGCTGGAGGTGACCTGCGAATTTCAGTGGTTGCAGTCAATACCATGATCGCCTCGGCAACTGGCGCACTGGCTTCTACCCTATGGATGTGGCTATTCAGAACAAAAAAACCGGATCCAACCATGATGTTGAATGGCATGCTTGCAGGATTGGTGGCAATTACAGCACCTTGTGCATTCATTGGAGTAGGAAGTGCAGCACTTATCGGATTGATTTCAGGAGTTCTGGTAATCGAAGCGGCCTTCTTTATTGAAAAGAATCTTAAGATTGATGATCCTGTGGGTGCAATTGCAGTTCACGGCGTCAATGGTGCCTGGGGATGCCTGGCTTTGGGTTTGTTCGCCGATGGAACCTATGGTGACGGATGGAACGGTGTAGCAGGAAAAGTCACAGGTCTTTTCTACGGAAACAGTGGACAATTTTTTGCTCAGGTGATTGGAGTAGCTGCCAATATTATTTATGTCGGCATCATTGGCTTCTTGGTATTCAAACTTACAGACCTGTTGGTTGGAAATCGTGTGAGCGCAAAAGATGAGCTGGAAGGTCTCGACATTCCAGAAATGGGCGTAGAAGGTTATGCCGGCGTGAAATTAGACAAGAATTCTGAAACCCCGCTTTCAAGGTAACCTAATCGTTTTGACCTATTTTTCTTGAGTTTTAGTAGATATTGATTATCACTTCATTTCACTTAAATCCGGGCAATTGAAATATGAAATTAAAGTATTTCAACATTGCCCGGATTTTTTCATGGCATCAGATGCTCAACCCCATTTCAAGACTAAAAATTCTCACGGAATATTTTCACCTACCAGACCAACCGAATAACGATACTTAAAAATCCTCCCCCATTACAATTGAATTGTTTGTTAAATGCCTGCAAAGCTACTTCGACTATGACTACACTGATCCTCTCTATATTCATTTTGGGATATGCGGCCATTGCTTTTGAAAGCAGAATTAAAGTCAACAAATCTGCTATTGCCTTGATTACCGGAACCCTTTGTTGGACAGCATTTATTGTGCTGTCTCCCGATAAACAACGCATATTGATGGCACTAAATGAACATCTTTCGGATATCTCCTCAATTTTGTTTTTTCTACTTGGAGCCATGACCATCGTGGAGTTGATTGATGCTCATGAAGGATTTGAATTGCTCACGAACTATATCAAACAAAAGGAGAAATGGAAACTTTTATGGATCATCGGATTGCTCACCTTTTTTCTTTCTTCCATTCTCGATAATCTCACGACCACAATCGTCATGATTTCGCTCATAAGAAAACTCGTACCCGTGGCGAGCGATCGGTTAAAAATTGCCAGCATCATCATCATTGCAGCCAATGCCGGCGGTGCCTGGACTCCAATTGGAGATGTGACCACTACCATGTTATGGATGGGAGATCAAATAACCACCCTGAACATAATGAAAACTTTATTCCTCCCAAGTTTCTTTTGTGTGCTCACCCCTTTGGTGTATTTTTCCATTGGAATGAAGGGAAGTTACCCCTCAACTCCACAAATCAAAACATATGTCACATCTCATTCCGCTCTCAACAAGGCAGTGGTCTTGTTTACAGGAATTTTGATATTGATATTAGTCCCAATCTTTAAAACGACAACAAATCTTCCACCCTTTATGGGCATGTTGTTGGGGTTGGGACTATTGTGGATGCTGACAGAAATCATGCACCTGAACAAACCGGAGGAAGTTAGACACCTCCTTTCCGTCAATCAAGCCCTTAGAAAAATAGACACCCCCAGCGTCTTGTTTTTCCTCGGCATTTTATTGTCTGTCGCGTCTCTGCAAACAAGCGGAATCCTCCCAGATATCGCCAAAACCATATCTCAATCAATAGCCAATGAAAAAATTGTGGTGGTATTTATCGGACTCCTGTCATCCATTGTTGACAACGTACCCTTGGTTGCAGCCGCTCAAGGCATGTATACCCTCTAACAATACCCCACCGATCATATTTTCTGGGAATTTCTGGCCTATTGTGCTGGAACCGGCGGCAGCATCCTCATCATCGGATCCGCAGCTGGTGTAGCCGCGATGGGCATGGAGAAGATAGATTTCTTTTGGTACATGAAAAAAGTAAGTCTCGTCGCTCTTTTGGGATATTTTACAGGAATTGCCATTTTTATCATCCAGCAGATTTTTTAGCATTTTAAGCGACGAAACCCCTAATTTTTTACTGTTTTCCCAGATATTTTGTTATTTTTCTGTAAAGATGGCCTATATTTTTACGGATTGAATTTCATTTTGATATTTTTTTGCTATCCTTGCAAGGAGTTCTTTGTTTACCGAATGATTCCTTGACACTTTATCCATTCATTCAATAGACGGAAACCTCTCGCTTGAAGGTCTCTTCCAACGAGATGAAGGTCTCTGTGCTTGAGATGCCCGAAATTTTTTGGATCTTCTCGCTCAAGACGGCCTTCAGGTGTTCGTTGTCTCTGGCATAGATCTTTACAAAAATGGCGTACTGTCCAGTGATGTAATGACATTCAACCACCTCCTTAATCTGTTGCAATTGCTCTGCAACTGCAGGATAGAGGCTGCCTTTTTCGAGAAAGATGCCAACATAGGAACAGGTGCGAAAATCTATTTTGCGTGGATCGATGGTATAGCCGGATCCTAGGATCACGCCCATTTCTGACATGCGGGCAACTCTTTGATGTACGGCTGCCCTGGAAATGCCACAAACGGCAGCTACGTCCTTAAAGGGAATTCTCGCATTTTTCGTCACGATGTCCAGTATCTGTAGATCTGTATCATCCAATTGATTACGCATGGTCATGTTGTGATAGGTATGGTGGGTTAAACATGTGATGAATTTGTGAGGAGTTGATCTCTTTGCTGACAACCCCATCACTTCAAGGTAAATTTAAAGGATATTCATGAAGAAAGATTCATTTTGTATAAAAAGTATTGAAGACAAATACCCGTAAGGGGTGAAAACAAGTTCACGAAACAATAACCAATAATCGATCATATGAAAAGAAGCTGGCAAATATCGCTTTTTGTTATCCTGATCTTATCATTGGCCGGCGTTTATGTAGCCGGCAAGGATCCTTTTGAACTGGACCCGAAGACAGTTCCAGGTGATGTCGCCTGGATGCTCACATCCACAGCATTGGTGCTGTTCATGACCCCCGGACTTGCCTTCTTTTATGGAGGCATGATCCAACCGAAAAACATCATATCTACCATGTTGCAAAGTTTTGTAGCCATGGGGGTGATCAGCCTCATTTGGGTAATCGTTGGATTTAGCCTGGCCTTTGGTGACAGCATTGGACCGGAGAAATACGGTCTCTTCGGCAATCCCTTTACATTTTTTATGTTCAAAGGAGTAGGTGGCAACATCAATGCTGCCCTGGCCCCCACCATACCTTTGGCTCTATTCGCCATCTTCCAGATGAAATTTGCCATCATCACACCCGCACTCATCACCGGCTCCTTTGCTGGTCGGGTAAGGTTCAGTTCCTACATTCTCTTCATCTCCCTTTTCGCGCTCTTCATCTATGCACCCCTCGCCCACTGGACCTGGCATCCCAACGGATTTCTTAGGAATTGGGGGGTACTGGATTTTGCCGGGGGAACGGTAGTCCACATGTCTGCCGGATTTGCAGCCCTGGCAGGAGCCGTCTTTCTGGGTCCAAGAAGGGATTATCAACAACAGTTTCATCCGGCAAACATCCCCTTCGTGCTTTTGGGGGCCAGTATGTTGTGGTTTGGTTGGTTTGGATTCAATGCCGGATCGGCACTTGCCTCCAATTCCATCGCAACCCTTGCCCTGATGAATACCAACGTTGCCTCAGCTGCTGCCATGATTGGGTTCATCCTCTTCGATGTGGCAATGGGTAGAAAGCCATCTGCCATGGGTTCTGCCATCGGTCTGGTGGTGGGTCTCGTTGCCATTACTCCGGCTGCAGGATTTGTCAACATCGGAGCGGCCATCTTCATTGGTCTTTTTGCCTCCTTTATTTGCAACCTGGCCATCTCCTACCGTTCAAAGACCTCATTGGATGATACCCTCGACGTCTTTCCGGCACATGGGATGGGTGGAATCATAGGCATGATTCTCACAGCCGTTTTCGCCCAGGGAGTTGGCCTTTTTTATGGCGAAACAAAAACTTTCCTTTTCCACATGCTGGCCTTGGTGATTGTCGGAGTCTATGCCTTCGGCGGATCTTACCTGCTTTACCTCCTGACCAACAAAATCCTTCCCATGCGTGTCGATCCCAAATCTGAAAGACTCGGACTCGACATCACCCAACACGATGAATCCTATTCCATCGAGAAATCTGTTGAAAGGTAGTCTGGAACAGAAACATGGA
>JAJTBP010000232.1 GCA_021286825.1 Marinilabiliales bacterium
TCAGTTTTTCGGCGCCGTCAATCTGAAAATAGTTGAAGCGTTGGGTAAAACGCATCATATCCTTGTCCGGAAAATCCCTTTCCGGCACGTCATCGATGAGGAACTCAATCTTGCACAGATCCCTAAGTACCTTTTTGTACCAGTCGGTTTTGTAGGCCTCTTTGATTTTGGCGGATAGCTGGGGGATCGTTGCCTCATTGAACTCCTGGATGCCAAACAAACGGTCGGCTGCGAGCAAGGTTGCCCTGTTGTAACCGGTGTTGAAGGAGTTATCCCAAAATGGCTTGACAAGGGCCCACTTCTGAGAAACGGTCAATGAATCCTTCAGCAATTGCTCGAAAGCGGGCTTGGACATTCCGGCCGATTTGATGTCGTCATCCGAATACTGGTGAAGCATCAACATGAAATCACACATCTTGCTGTTGGCAATTCCTCTTTGGGTGGTCAGATGCTCATGGGTATCCACGATGGTCATCGTGTCTACGTAAGTGCGGATCCTGTTCTCAAATCCTTTGGCAGGAAACGCCACCACCTTCACTTGGGCCATGGTCAAAAATGGCATGGCCAGTAAGGGTAAGAAAAAGATAAATTTCTTCGTTTTCATCGTGTAGAGTTAATCGTTGGCAGATGTGACAAACCAATTGGGAAGGATCGCTTGCCATCATTTGCCGAATTTACCGATAATTGTACAACAGGCAAAGTCTTGGGAGGAGAAATGCCTGCTGGTGTCAGGATGTTTTGGGGAGATCAGTCGACGCTAAACCAATCCACGATGAGTGGCGTCTTGTCGGCAAGTTCATTCTTGTGCCGGAATTCATTGGTCCGGTTGTTGTAAAGATAATCCTCCTTCCACAAGGCATGATTTTGTTGCACTTGCCGGATTCCCTCCAGGATGTAATAGAGTTCCTCGTTGGTCATGGTGGGGTGGAGTGATAGCCGGATCCATCCAGGTTTCTGTGACAGGTCGCCGAAATTGATACGTTCGGTAATCTGTCTGGACTTTTCGTGGGAGACATTCAATAGAAAATGGCCATAGGTGCCGGCACAGGCACACCCCCCTCTTACTTGAATGCCAAAACGGTCGTTCAACAATTTTACCACCAGGTTGAAATGGGCATCTTCCAAATAAAAGGAGATGATACCCAGTCGGTCTTTCACATTGTCTGCGAGAATATGCAGTTTGGGGATTTTCGGCAGCTCATGGAAAACAATTTCTACCAACTCTTCCTCCCTTTTGCGCATGTTGGAAACACCCATCTGTTCCTTTAGTCGAATGGCAAGTGCTGCCCGGATGGTCTGTAAAAAGGCAGGGGTTCCGCCATCCTCACGGGCCTCGATATCGTCGACGTATTTGAATTCACCCCATGGATTGGTCCAGTCGACCGTACCGCCTCCCGGATTATCCGGAACGGGCGTCTTGTACAGATCGGAATTGAAGACCAAAACTCCGGAGCTTCCTGGACCGCCAAGAAATTTATGTGGGGAGAAAAAGATGGCATCAAGGGCTTGCATGGGATCGTCCGGATGCATGTTGATCTCCATGTAGGGGGCTGAAGCGGCAAAATCAACGAAACAGAGTCCGCCATTGGCATGCATGATGGCGGCCATCTCATGGTAAGGTGTCGAAATACCGGTGACATTGGAACAGGCGGTAAAGGACCCAATTTTCATTTTCCGCGATTTGTACTTGTCAAGTTCCATCTGCAGTTGGTTGGTATCCACAAGCAGATGGGGGTCGGGTTCCAGTTGTACGACATCAGCAATGGTTTCCAGCCAGGAAGTGTGGTTGGAATGGTGTTCCATGTGCGTAATGAAAACCACTGGCCGCTCCTCGGGGGGAATGCATTGATGCTTGCAATATCTTGCCATGGAGCGGAACCCCAAAATGCGCTGAAGTTTGTTGATCACAGTGGTCATGCCGGATCCGGCATTGATGATTACATCTTTTGGTCCGGCATGAACATGATCTTTGATGAGATGCTGGGCATAATGATAGGCTTTCGTCATCAACGTGCCGGTTTCGCTTGTCTCCGTATGTGTATTGGCAACGAACGGTCCGAAATCTTCCAAAAGGGTTCTCTCGATCGGATGATAGAGTCGGCCGCTGGCAATCCAATCGGCATAGACAATTTTTTTCTTGCCATAAGGGGATTCAAACGTCTGGTCAACTCCGACAATGTTGTCTCTGAATTTCTTAAAATAGGCCTCCATAATGCAGCAAATTATCTGGATCGGACGTTGCAAAAGTAATCGATTCATTCGATTAAGAGCGTGACAGAAATCATTCGACCAAAATTTGGCAAAAGGGATCATTTGCTCAAAATTTGTCCTTTTCCCTTCCTTCCTCGTTCCCACTCAAAATTGTATCTTTGATTCATGACGAACAACGACATCCTCAAAAAACTACGAGTGGCCCTTCAGCTTAGGGATGAGGAGATTCTGGCCATTCTTGAACTGGCTGAATTCAAGGTAACACAAGCGGAATTGAGTGCTCTTTTCCGTAAGGAGGGGCATCCCAATTACAAAGAATGCGGAGATCAACTTCTGCGTAATTTTTTAAATGGGCTGATTCTCCATCTTCGAGGGCCCCAGAAAAATGGTGTTGAACAATCTCCTTCCACTATTCGCGTGAAGGAGCAAGGGCAAATGCAAGCCGGTGGAAGTCGGCTAGTCCGGAAGAAACCCATCCAGGCAGCCGGTACTCCGAGTCATTCGGTTAAAAAGGCGCGCCCGAAACCCAAAGATTGACTTCCGATGGCTGAATCTCAAAGCATGGCCGTTGTCAAGGGGGATCCTGCAGTCGTCAGGGGTTGGGTGATGTACGATTGGGCAAATTCGGTCTACCAATTGACCATTTCTTCAACCATCTTCCCGATCTACTACAATACAGTTACCCGTCATGGTAACGATTTTTTTGTCAACTTCTTTGGCTACAGGATCGTCAATACCGTCCTCTATTCCTGGGCCATAGCCGTGGCTTACCTGGTGGTGGCCATTGGTTCTCCGCTTTTCTCCTCTCTTGCCGACTACACTGGTCGTAGGAAGGGTTTCATGCGGGCTTTTACCTGGATAGGGGCGGTCTCCTGTGGTTCCCTTTTCTTCTTTGATGCCGGTCACATCGAGTTGGGAATCATTGCTTTCACCCTGGGAACGGTTGGGTACGGGGGCAGTATCGTTTTCTACAACTCTTTTCTTCCCGTCATCGCCGAACCGAAGGATCAAGACCGCATCAGTGCGAGGGGTTATTCCATGGGGTATCTTGGGGGAGTGGTGCTGCTCCTCTTCAACCTTTGGATGATCATGATGCCTGAACTGTTTGGTTTTCCCAAAGAATCCTCCTATCCTGCAAGAATCTCCTTTTTAACCGTCTGTCTTTGGTGGATCGGCTTCTCAACCATGACCTTCCGCCATCTTCCCAAATATACCTATGCCAAGCGCAGACAGGGAGAGAACATCTTCACCAGTGGATACCGGGAACTGCGCTTGGTATTCAACCAGGTCCGGCAATCGCCATCCTTAAGCATCTATCTGGCAGGCTTTTTCTTTGTGATGATGGGCATTCTGACCACCATGTTCATGGCCGCTACTTTTGGGGAAAAGGAATTGGGACTGAAAGAGGAAATCTTGATTCCAACCATTCTCATCATCCAATTGGTTGCCATGGGTGGTGCCTGGTTTTTTGCCCGTCTCTCCGGTCGTATTGGGAACCTGAAAGCGATGGTGGTCTCGGTCATCGTCTGGATTTTGGTCTGCATTTATGCCTTTACCGTACGCAATGCTGCCGGATTTATTGCAGCCGCCTTTGTCATTGGCATTGTCATGGGAGGTTCCCAATCGCTGGCGAGATCTACCTACTCGAAGATGTTGCCGGAAACGACAGACCACACCTCTTTTTTCAGTTTCTATGATGTGACAGAGAAACTGGCCACAGTAGCCGGAACCTTCAGTTTTGGCATCATCGAAGCCATCACTGGCAGCATGCGTTACTCTGTACTTGCCATCACCCTCTTTTTTGTTATCGGACTGTTTCTTCTTCTCCTGCTGGTCGTCAGGGGGAGGAAAGAGGTTGCGATCCTCCGACATGACCTGGGCTGAACCCTTTGCATCATCCCTTTAATTTAGAAAGATTCACCTCCCAATGCATGGGTAACCAGACGATGTATCCATAGGCTGGGAGGATTCCTTATCAAAACCTGATCCTGCCACCCAGCTTATACACCTTTTGGGTATTGTCCTGGCTCGCTGTCTAGGAAAGAATGGCCATTTTATTTCAACAGGTCCTCACCAAATCCTGCCTCATTCCCTGGAGAAATGACCGTTTCCGAAGGTTGGAAAACAATCTGGCAAGAGGGAAACCGGGCTTCCCAGGTGATGAAAATTGCAACAGGTGACAAATTGAGGGTGGAAGCATCGGTTATTGCCAAAAGTCATCATGCTTCCCGATTAAAAGCATTAATTTTACAGCACATTTCCATGTCCGGGGATCAACCCACGCAATGGCAGAAAATGATCCATTCGCCCGTTGGAAGGCATGTTAATCCATTCCTTACCATTGGTCGCAAAGATGATACTCCCTGATGTTGCCTATCCCGGACGCAAAACAAAGTTGAACCAATAATTCCCGGAATGAAACCGAAAACAGCTGCCCAATCGGGCACCTTCGAGTCGAGCGATGTGATTGTTCTGATTGAACCGCTTCCCGACGGAGCAGGCCGACAGTTGGAGATCTCCTCGACAGTGATGCAACAATATGGTGTCTTCTTTCGCCAAACCGTTGAGGAGATGCTTGATTTATACGAGATGACAGATATTCATCTGATTGCCAAGGACAAAGGAGCTCTCGAGCCTACGATTCGTGCCCGAATAGAGACGGCGATCATGCGTTCAATGGGAAAACAGGAAGGAACCTTATAACCAATCCAACATGGAAAAGCGATTTAAAAACCGCAGGACGATGCTCTACATTCCTGGCAATAACCCGGCCATGATCCAACAGGGGGGCGTCTATGGAGCCGACAGTCTCCTGCTTGACCTCGAAGATGCAGTGGCCCTGAATCAAAAGGACGCTGCGAGGATTCTTGTTCGCAACATGATCAAGGTCACTGATTTTTACGATGCAGAGGTATGCGTCAGGGTCAATCACCTGAGCACCCCTTTCGGATTGGCCGATCTGGAAGAGATCGTACCCTTGCAACCGTCGGCCTTGCGTTATCCGAAAACCGAATCAGCAGAAGAGGTGGCCGATCTGTTGAACATCATCGAAAAGATAGAAGACCGTCACAACCTGCCCCACAACAAAATGACCATTCATGCCATGATTGAGACAGCCATGGGGGTGCAGAATGTCTTTCAGATTGCCAGCCAGTTCAGTCGTATCGATGCAATTACCATTGGTGGTCAGGACCTTACGGCCGATATGAACATTGTCTATACCCCCGACGGTGCCGGAATTGACTTCGCTCGGAAACGGATTGTCATGGCGGCAAAAGCCAGTCACATTGACGTGATTGACACGGTATT
>JAJTBP010000233.1 GCA_021286825.1 Marinilabiliales bacterium
CGAAATAGAGATCCGCTTTGGGGGGTGTGTTCTGAATCAATTCATCCCGGTCATTGAGAAAGGTAATGCCCGGGGAATAGCGGATTTCGAGTCCGGCTCTGGTCAAATCGAAGGGAGTCCACCGACGTTCGCTGAAGTTTCCATAAGGCAGGCGGATCTCCGTGGCATTGTCGGTAAAAATTTTGAGGTTGAGTGGTTCGACCGGTCTGAATTCAACCGAAGCGGTGTAGCACTTCGTGTGGTACATATTGGTTATCAACAAGGATCTGAAATATTCAGGCTCAAAAATGTTGTAGTCGGTTAGCAATTCTTCCACCCCATATTCCCTTTTCATGTTGCGGTAATCCAACTGAATTTTAAAGTCGGATCGCCCGGTCGGAAATGCCCTCAACCATTCGCCATAGAAGAACTCACCGTCTTTGGTGCCATAGGTAAAATAGGATCCTGCGGCAAAATGGCGGGAGAAGGAGCGGTTGGTCTCGACGCCCAAACCCAGCTTGTATCCTTCGTTGATGTTGTAACCGAAGAGGTACATGAAATTGAGGCTGACAGGTCCGATCGGAATGGTCCCCAGCGACAGGGCATGGATCAGTCTCACCTTTTGATTCAGACGGATCTTGTTTCCCAGGCTATCGAGATATTGGTAGGTGGCTGAATCTTTCGGTGTCAAGGGGATGAATCGGAACTTACCGGCAGCAGACAGGGTATCTCTGCCTCCTTCCGCGACTGTGATTCCATATTTGGGAAAGGATTTTGCCTCCAAAGGCAGATTCACCGAGCGATCAAACAGATAGCTGCGGCTGTTGGCGGTGACCGAAAGCAGGAGCGGTTTCCGTTTTTTCAGCGAATCGATTTCCAGAGAGGAGATGATCTTGAAATTAATGGCGGCATTGAGTTCTGACGGGAACCATTGCCCGCTCTCCAATTGGTCATAATGCTGCCAGATTGAAGCATAGATTTCACGTTTTTCTATCTGGGAGGGCTCAGCAATCACACTCTGGACTGCATAACCATGGGTGTTGATCTGCAAAAAGCCTTTCAATCCGTCAAAATTCCTTCCTTTGGCCGGATGGAAACGAATGAGGAAGAGCGAATCCCCCTTGTCTGTCATCAGCGTGTCCTCCAGAACGAAGGCATAATTTCGTAGTGCTGATTTGCTGATGGGGGAGAGGTAATCGTGACTGAGCATCCGGAAATTCTCCCGATAGACCGAGAAGCTTTGCAGTTGATTGGCCAATAGGAAAAAGGTCTCCTTCTTCAATCCGGAAACACTGGAAGAGAGGATTTCCTCATTTTCGTGGTTGGGTTGAAGAAATTTTTTTCTGCTAAGGGTTTCGATCAACAGCATGTGATTCGATTCGAAACGTTTTTGCAGCTTGGTCAATTCGCTTTGGGAGATGGGAGATTTTCCGCTCTTTTGACTTCCGTCGGCCAGCTCTGTGGAGAGCCAGAACTTATGGTAAGAAGAATATTGGTAGCTACCGAAATGTTCCGGATTGTTGCGGTCGCTCATTTCAAGCACCCTCTCCATGATCGTATTGGCCGGATTCTTGCCGGGATGCACCTCCACGGTACTCAAGAGGGTATTGTCTGGAATCATCTCAATCTCCAGGGTTCCATCTTTGGTGACTTCAACCGGCAATTCAAGTGTTTTGTATCCGATGTAGCTAAAATTCAGCCTTTTGACATTAAATGGGAAGGTGAAGTTTCCATCTATGTTGGAAGTAGTGCCAACATTTCCCTGATCAAAACGGATGTGGACGAAGGGTAGCGGGTCGTGTTCTGCTCCAAATACTTTGCCCTTGATCACAGGGGACTGTCCTTTCAATAGCAAAGGAAACAGAAAAACAGGCAGCAAGAGGGCATACAAAAAGGATGGTTCAATCTTCGTGCTCCTGAAGTTCATTCAATGACTGGATTAGTTGGTCGCGATACTTTCCAAACAATACGTTAAAGCCTTTGTGAAAGATATAAAAAATTGAACCAACGATAAGGCAAAGAAGCACCAGCATGGCAACTACAACAATGATGACGACCGCAATGGAGGGAGTCTGGCTGACTGGAATCGAATGAAACCCCTTGTTGGCGCCGGAAAGAAAGCCGAGGCCAATTCCGGATATCAGGATGATAAGGGCCAGATAGAACTCTTTCTTGAAGGCATCCAGCAACTGTAATACCTTTTCAAGAGCGCTTTTAAGGTCCTGATCGGCTATCCTGTCCAGGTGCAACCGACGGTATCTTACGATGAATAGCAGGATGGAGAGCATCAGTCCAAAGTTGACGATCCATTCAAGCAGGTTGATCCAGAGCGGGACTTCGAGGGAGGATTTCCACTTTGCCGGAAAGATCAACTCCGCGGGAAGAAGCTGGTCGGCAAGTGTAAAAGCAAAAAATAAAATCAGGAAGAGGATGCCGAACCTCACACTCCTGTCTAGTCTTGACAGAATGCTTGAACTACGGCGGCGCAACAATTGATTGATTTTTGCCGCATCCAATTCGTGTTCCTGAGATTTATCCGTATGAGCCTGTTGCCAGGCTTTCTTAAATTCGTTCAATTCCATAGGTTACCCTCTGCTTTTTACGTAGAACTCCAATTTTTTCTTGATCCTGTTCATTTTAACCCTTACATAATTCTGTGAAATGCCGGTGATTTCCGAGATCTCTTCGTAAGGTTTGTCTTCAAGATAAAGTAAAATAATCGATTTTTCTATCCCGGTCAATTCATTAATAGCTTCGTGAAGCAGATTCAGATGTGCTTCTTTTTCATAGTCGTAGGTCTCATCTTCCAAAAGATACAGATCTTTTCCCAGTTCTGATTTCTTTTTGTATTTCGAATCCTTCTTAAAGTTTGTTATGGCAGTGTTAATGGAGACCCGATACATCCATGTGGAAAATTTGGATTGTTCCCTGAATTTATCATAGGATTTCCACAATTGAATCAGTATCTCCTGAAAAAGGTCTTTGCGATCATCCTCATTGTCACAATAGATTCTTGTGACCTTGTGAATAATCCCCTGATTTTGGGTGATATGTCGCAAAAACGCCTCTTTCACGATATTTAATTTGTCTCCGGGTACGAAGAAATATTACAAATCGGTTGCAAAATTCTAACGAGAACTCATTTTGAGCATGTTGATCTCTTCCTGTGTGAGGAAGCGCCACTGGCCCCTTGCCAGGTTTTTCTTGGTCAGGCCACAAAAATAGACACGATCCAGTTTCATCACCTTGTATCCCAGATGCTCGAAGATTCTTCTGACAATCTTATTCTTGCCGGAATGGATCTCAATGCCAACCTGCTTTTTGTCTTCCTCATCTGCATAACTGACAGAGTCTGCTGCCACAAAGCCATCTTCCAGTTCAATCCCGTCAATGATTTGATCGAGATGTGCCCGGGTCACCTTCTGATCGAGATGCACATGGTAGATCTTTTTCCGGTTGTATTTGGGATGGGTCAGACGCTTGGTCAGATCTCCGTCGTTGGTCAACATGAGCAAGCCGGTGGTATTTTTATCCAGTCGGCCGACCGGATAGATCCTTTCGGGACAGGCCTGTTGTACAAGATCCATGACGGTTTTATCGGCATGCGGATCTTCCACTGTGGTAACAAATCCTTTCGGCTTGTTGAGCAGCACATATACTTTTCTTTCGATGGTCAGCAGTTTGCCATTAAAGCTTACCGCATCACCCATCTTGATCTTGTGACCCATTTCGGAGACGATCTTCCCATTCACCGTGACGCAACCTGTGGCAATGTAGGTGTCTGCCTCCCGTCTGGAGCACATTCCTGCGTTGGCAATGAATCGGTTCAGGCGGATGGAGTCGTCGGATGAGGACTTTCTCAGCGGACGGGCATTCTGTTTCCTGTCGATATCTTCGGCTGCATTTTGCCTGCCAAACTTGCCCCTGAGCACTTTTCCTCCTTTGGAAACGAGACTGTCTGTTTCCAGCGACTCAAATTTTTTGGGAGCAGCTTTGTGAATGACTTCACGCCGGAAAACATCCGATCGCTTTTCTCTCAATACTTTTGGGGATTTGGGGGATTCGCCTGCCGATTTTTCCGGTCTTGATTTGCCGATCCGTTTCCCGGAGACGGGCAATTCCGAAAGATCAATTTTCTTTCTGGCTTTCACTACTTCATCGGGATAGGCTATTCCGGTCCGAATGACTTTTTTACCTGTTTTTTCGCCTGCCGCTCCGTTTTTCGAGATGCGGGGCCTGCTGCCAGCTGTTCTGGCTCCGACGGTACGTCTGTTTGCACGTTCCTGTCCTCTTGGTTGATTCATAAAATTTCCTGGTTACTCCTAATTATTTTGCCTGAAATGCTCTGTTTGTCAGTGTATTAATTTTGTTTTCCCTTCGCATTTTAACGAATGGAATCAGGCAAATTCATTTCATTAACAATTTTGCGCAAAGTTCGTAAAAAAAGTCGGAGTATCAAGTAGTTCACCTTCAATCTCTGCAGGTTTTGAAAAGTGACTATATTTTAACATTTTTGCGTTCCCGAAAATATTGTTTGGAGGGGAATCATAGCAAATCTGAGGTAAGAAGAACATGAGTCTAATCAAATCCATCTCCGGTATCCGGGGAACCATTGGCGGACCAGCGGGTCAGGGACTGACACCGGTCGACATCATCAAGTTTACGGCTGCCTACGCCACGTTTGTTCAGGAAAAACTGGGGACAAAGTCAAAGATTCGTGTCGTCGTGGGGCGGGATGCCCGCATTTCGGGTGACATGGTTTCCCGACTGGTCACCGGTACACTGCTGGGGATGGGAGCCGATGTCATTGACATTGGCTTGGCTACCACTCCAACCACAGAGTTGGCCGTTGTCGCTGAGAAGGCCCATGGTGGCATCATCCTTACGGCGAGTCACAATCCAAAACAGTGGAACGCACTCAAATTGCTGAATGAACAGGGGGAGTTTCTGAACGATGTGGAAGGTAAGCGGATTCTGACACTGGCAGAGGGCGCATCCCTCTCCTTTGCATCGGTCGATGAATTGGGTAGCCTTACGACAAAAGATTATACGGATCATCACATACAGCATGTATTGGGTTTGAGACTGGTTGACCGGGATGCGATTGCCCAGGCAGGACTTACGGTTGCCATCGATGCCGTCAATTCGGTTGGAGGGATTGTGGTGCCAAGACTACTGAAAGCATTGGGTGTCAAAGAGGTGGTTGAGATCAATTGCCGACCGGATGGTCATTTTGCCCATCAGCCTGAACCGATTCCTGAAAATCTGGTGGAAACGGCTGAAAGCATGGTTCGTTCCGGTGCGGATGTAGGTTTTGTGGTGGATCCGGATGTGGACAGGCTGGCCATCATCAATGAGGATGGAACCCTTTTCAATGAAGAATATACATTGATTGCGGTTGCCGACTACGTTCTTTCCAAGACTCCCGGCAATACCGTTTCCAATCTTTCCTCCTCCCGGGGATTGATGGATGTCTCCCATTGGCATGGTGTGGACTATACTCCTGCTGCGGTAGGTGAAGTCAATTTGACCCG
>JAJTBP010000234.1 GCA_021286825.1 Marinilabiliales bacterium
CAGAAAGCGGGTATAATTTTTCTTGTTGGTCTCGATGCCCCGGTCGATTTTGGAGCACGTCTCAGTGGGAAAATGGGCCAGGACTGGCGCATCGGCATGATGGACATGCAGACAGCCGAAGAGGCAGGCTTGCCTTCCCGCAATTTTTACGTCGCCTCGGTGCAGAAAAAGCTCTTCAGTCGATCCAACATTGCCGCCATCTTTGTCAACAAACAACCCCTGCATCTTTCCGGCGATGCCCGGACAATCGACTACAACCGATTGGCAGGACTGGAATATAACCTGGCCACCTCCGACAACTTCCTCAATGCCAAATTTTTTGGTCAGAAGTCCTTTACCCCGCAATCCAACAGTGCAGAAGAATACAGCGAAGGGGTCAGCCTCACCTACTCCAGGAAAAGTTATCTGCTGGAGATGAATCAACTCTATGTGGGCCGCGACTTCAACGCCGAAACCGGCTATGTGCCGCGGACCAATTACCTGCGGACGGATCCCAAGGTGACACTGAAGTTTTATCCCAAGTCCGGTTCCATTGAAAACCAAGGTATCTACCTCGAAGCCGACGACTACTACCATCCGGAAAAGATGCGGTTGACCGATCGGAACATCACCCTGGATGGCTACATCAACTTCAAAAGCAGGGTACACATCGAAGCTAAGGGAAGTGCAAAATTTGTGGAACTTGGCCAGGACTTTGACCCTTCTCACGAAGGCAACCACCATCTCCTGAAGGGAAGCAGCTATCGATGGAAAGAATTTACCCTGCTTTTTAACTCAGACAACCGCAGACCTTTCAAATATGATCTTCAAGCCGGTGCCGGCGGCTATTTCAATGGGTCAGGCTATTATCTCTCGGGAGACTTTATCTGGAAATTTCAACCCTTTGGATACCTCTCGCTCCTCTACAATTTTACCCACCTAAACCTGCCCCAACCCTGGACCAACCAGAATTACTGGTTGCTTGGACCCAAGGTGGATGTCACCTTCACCAACAACCTCTTCTTTACCACCTATGTGCAATACAACAAACAGACAGACAATCTGAACATCAATGCCCGGTTCCAATGGCGATACAAACCGGTGTCCGATCTTTTCCTTGTCTATACCGACAACTACTTTCCGGACAACTTTCATGCAAAGAACCGGGCAGTGGTGCTCAAATTAACTTACTGGTTCAATTGAAATGAATACTCCGATCCGGTCAGATTCCAATTCGCGGGGCCCTCGATCCGGTCTCCTGCCGTTAAGATGGGGGCCCGCTGCATCGGCACATCATCCTGCCGATCGAGAACCCGGGACCGAGTCTACGACGGACCTTCCTCCAGAGAGGTGAGGTTCCGGCACCGATCCGCCATTGAAAATACACTGTGATAAAGGAAAAATAAAAATGAAAAATGTCACAAGCCGCAACTTCGTCCGGACAACCTCCCTGGCCTCAGCCGGTGCTTTGTCACAGGGGCCCTTTATGGCAAAGGGGGCAGGCAATCCGGAATACATCAGCGGTCGTCCGGCCCCTGAGGCAAGAAAATTCACCTCTGAAGCCGTCGAACGGACAATCCGGGAGGTATCGGCAAGCATCAAAAATCCGAAACTGGCCTGGATGTTCGGGAACTGCTTCCCCAACACACTGGATACCACCGTAACCTTTCGCATGAAAGGCGGCCGTCCGGATACATTTGTGATCACCGGCGACATACCGGCCATGTGGCTGAGAGACAGCTCTGCCCAGGTTTGGCCCTACCTTCCCCTGGCCAAAGAAGATGAAAAACTGCGCAACATGATCGCCGGATTGATCCACAGGCAATCGGAATGCATCCTCATCGATCCGTTTGCCAATGCCTTCAACGACGGACCCGGCAAAAGCGAATGGCTTTCGGATTATACGAAGATGAAACCGGAACTGCACGAAAGGAAATGGGAGATCGACTCACTCTGTTATCCCGTGCGGCTCGCCTTCAACTACTGGAAGACAACCGGCGACAGCTCCGTCTTCACCGATCGGTGGCAACTGGCGGCCCGGACCATCTTGAGTACCTTCCGCGACCAGCAAAAGAAGAAAGGGCTGGGCTCCTACTCCTTCCAACGCATGACAGCTGTGGCCAGCGACACCCGTTTCGGCAATGGCTACGGATTTCCCGTGAAGCCGGTCGGACTGATCTGTTCTGCTTTCCGACCTTCGGACGATGCCACCCTCTATCAGTTCCTGATCCCTTCCAACTACTTCGCAGTGGTCTCCCTGCAACAGATTGCCCGGATCGCCACGGAGGTATGCAAGGATCAGCAACTCGCTGCCGATGCCTCCCAACTAGCCGCGGAGGTGGCCAGTGCCCTGAAGCGATTTGGATCGGGAGTTCATCCCACGGCAGGCAAAATCCTCGCCTTTGAGGTGGATGGATACGGCAATGCACTCTTCATGGACGACAGCAACATCCCCAGCCTCCTGACACTTCCCTATCTGGATGCCATGCCCGTCACCGATCCGCTTTATCAAAACACCCGCAAATTCATCCTGAGTGACGACAATCCCTGGTTTTTCCGGGGAAAGAACGTGGAGGGGAACGGCGGACCCCATGTCAATGGCGGATATGACTACATCTGGCCCATGAGCCTCATCGTCAGGGCGATGACCACTTCCAACGAAGAAGAGATCAAAAAATGTCTGAAATGGCTGATCGAAACCGATGCCGGTACCGGCTTCATGCATGAGGCCTTTCTGAAGGATGATCCCACCAAGTTTACCCGTTCCTGGTTTGCCTGGGCCAATACCCTCTTCGGTGAACTGATACTCAGAATCCACAAGGAAAGACCGCACCTGCTTTCAGAAGTAGGTTGATCCGCCGGGTTCCCATCCTAAGGTATTCCAACAACCCAAATTTCTGCCATGTCAAAAAGTTTACCCCTCTTCCTGCTTTGCCTCATACTTGTCGTGGGATGCCAACCCAAAAGAGCGCTGATCACCAACAAGGAACGACTCGCCGACATGGAGCGGATGATCGGCGTCCAAAAAGAGCTGACCGCCCATTCGCTTCTGCCCATCTGGAATTTTGCAGACAACTGCGCCGATGAACGGGAAAAGCAGGCCATGCAGTTTCTCTATGCCTACATGCCGCTCAGCGATCTGGCCGATTTTTCCCCCGGATTCATGCTGGCCAATGCCCGGCAAAGTCTGAAAGCCCTGGAGGATTATCCCTGGGGCAAACAGCTGCCGGAAGAGGAGTTTCTCCATTTTGTACTGCCGTTGAGGGTCAACAACGAGAACCTGGACTCCTTCCGGTTGGTTTGTTATGAGGAGATCAGGAATCGGATCAAGGGTCTCCCGATGAAGGAGGCGGCGCTGGAGATCAACCACTGGTGCCACGAGAAGGTCAATTACAGGGGAACGGATGGCCGAACCAGTGCTCCGCTGAGCACCATCCGCAAATCCTTTGGACGATGCGGGGAGGAATCCACCTTCACCGTCTCAGCCATGCGGGCCGCCGGTATACCGGCACGACAGGTCTACACGCCCCGATGGGCCCACACCGACGACAACCATGCCTGGGTCGAGGTTTGGATTGACGGGAAATGGCATTATCTGGGCGCCTGTGAACCAGACACAGATCTGGATCGCGGTTGGTTCAGCGAACCCTCTCAGCGAACCATGATGGTGCACACCCGCACCTACGGCAAATACTTTGGATCGGAAGAGGTACTCCAGGCCGAAGCGCGATTCTCGGAGCTTAACCTCACCAGCCACTACGCCAAGACGAAACGCATCACCGTCAAGGTGGTCAATCCCTCCAACCAACCGGTGGAAGGAGCCAAAGTATCCTTCCGTTTGTACAATTATGCCGAATTTTACCCACTGACCACCTCCTTGACCGATCGGAAAGGGAGCGTCGACCTCACCACGGGACCTGGCGACCTCCTTGTCTGGGTTACCGATGGAAACGGATTTACCTGCAGCAGGCTCCATGTTCCATCCACCGACACCTTGCGGGTCACCTTCGATGGCAGCCGGATGAAACCGCAGACACTCCTCATGGATTTTACACCCCCCGCTCCCTTTAAACCCATCGCGAAACCCACGGAGGCAGCCAAGGCGAAAAACGACCGACGACTGGCAAAAGAAGATTCGATACGGAACAGTTACATGGCTACCTTCCCGGACTCGGCGAAAATCATCGCATGGGCCGACACATGGCAACTCAACAGGGATTCCGTTTACCGGATCCTTCACCTGAGCTATGGCAACTGGAAAGAGATGGAATCCTACCTGGGCAGCCAGGCCGGTTCCAACAGAAAGAACCTGTTGGCGCTATGCTCAGGCATCTCGGACAAAGACCTCAGCGACACAAAAAAAGAGATCCTGACAGACCATTTGATCCAAGCCTCTGAACCTTCCCTGTCGAAAACGCTCTCGCGGGAAGATTATGTCCATTACCTCCTCGCTCCCCGCATTGACCTTGAGATCCTTGCTCCCTGGCGTGGATTCTTGAAGGAAAATCTTGGAGGAGAGCTCACCTTCGATTCCATTGGCAAGGCAGCCACCATCAAAAAGTGGATCGGGAAGAACCTGACGATCGATCGAAATGCCAACAACCACTCGCGGGCGCCCCTCACGCCGATCGGAGTGTACAGGCTGCGTGTCTGCGATCCCCTGTCGCGCGACATCTTCTTTGTTGCCGCCTGCCGAACCTTTGGCATCCCGGCTCGCCTCAACCCGGAATACCGCTTCCCGGAATACCTCGAAAAGGGCGTGTGGACCAGGGCTGGACTGGAAGCAGAGATCGCACGACCCGCCATTGGGACGATCCGGCTTAAACAAGTCAGCAATGGGAGCACCCCCCAGTATTACCTGCATTTCACGCTTGGCAAGATTCAAAACGGAGAGAGTAAGACCCTGGAGTTCGAAGAGGGTAAAAAACTCAGCGAGTTCCCCGACCTCCTCCCTGTGGAGGCCGCTCCCTACCTGTTGGTGACGGGTAAACGTCTCTCCAACGGATCGGTACTGGCATCCTTGACCATCCTCGACATTCAGGAAGGCAAACAGGAGACTGCTCCGGTGACCATCCGCTCCGATGAACAGGAGACGATGATCAGCGGAAATCTCCCGCTGGAT
This sequence comes from Marinilabiliales bacterium, assembly GCA_021286825.1. Classification (GTDB taxonomy): domain Bacteria; phylum Bacteroidota; class Bacteroidia; order Bacteroidales; family Prolixibacteraceae; genus CAINVV01. The sequence goes on from JAJTBP010000234.1 coordinate 5,102, forward strand.
CAGATTCGGTTACTCAATTTCCCGGATCAAGGCAAAATCACTTTGGCCAGCCTCTGCGAAGGAAAGGCATGCGTACTCCTTTTCGCAGATCCGGATACCGAACCATCCCGACATATCCTAAACGATTTTAACCCCTACAAATCCGATTTCGACAAATGGGGCGGCCGATTCCTCTATGTGGCAGTCAAAGGAAAGAACTATTCCACCAAACTGCTCTCCCAATACCATTTCCCGGCCCACTCCTATTTTGCATCGGATGGGAACGACCAACTGGCAGAAACACTCGAAAAACTGACCGGGAAAGACCCAAAGGGATTGCTGCCCATGCTGTTGACCATCGAGGGTTCAGGTTTTGCCCGAGTCA
>JAJTBP010000235.1 GCA_021286825.1 Marinilabiliales bacterium
GCATATACAAAGCAGAAATAAAGCAACTCGCTGGTGTCGATTTGCAATCGACACCCCGTAAACTGTGGATCTGCGATCCGCTTTTGTACTGCTAAAACAATCCACTATCAAATAAAATTGAGCTAGGCATGCGGATTGCAAATACGCGCCAGTAGGGCATCACATTTTCATGGATAGATAAAATCACCGATCCGCCGCTTGCAACAGTTCATCGATGGTTTTGAAGAGCTCCTCATCCTTCCCAAAGATTTTACCAAACTTATCTTTCGCAAGCAGTAAATGGACTTTTGCCGATGGCTTATCAGTGGCCAGAGAAAGACGACCCAAAAAGAAATGGAGGTTCCCCTGCATTTTGTCGTCTTTCGGGCCATTGTCCAATTGGTATTTGTAAAACAAGATCAGGTCATTTTCCTTTTGGTTGATGGTGCATATCTCTTCGAGATCATTGTACAAAGTTGGATTGTCGGGAGCGAGCGCATAAAAGGTCTGCATCATTTTGGATTCATTCGGGTTATCCGTTTGAACATAAAGTCTGAGCAGAGCTTTTAAGGTATCATAATTGTTGGGGTCAATTTGATCCGCCTTTTCATAATTCGCAATGGCCTCCTCCGTTTGTTCGAGCTGCTCATAGAGCTGTCCCAGCATTCGGGCTGCATCACCCTTGTATCCTGGCGATTGATACAGATCAAAAGCTGCCTGGGCATAGGGAATGGCCTTTTCATATGCTCCGGTGCACAGATAAGCATAGGCCAAATTGTACTTCGCATTGGCAAATGTCGGATTCATGCGAATGGATTTTAGAAAGAAGGGAATACTCTCAGCATTCTTTTCTCTTATCAAACTGATGTGCCCCAGTACAAAATAGGAATAGTAATCAGCACAATCCCCCGCTTCTGCTTTTTGAAAATTGGTCTCCATGAGTCGAAGGAGTTCCTTTTCATCTTTAAGCCATTTGTCATCATATTTAAGGTAAACATCATAGTAAAAATCGCCAAGAGCTTTGTAGAGTCTGCAATCATTTGGATGGTGAGCCAACAAACTGCCCATGACTTTCTCCACATCGAATAGGTGCAGCTCAAAACTACCCTCTTTCCCTCTGAAATCAGAGATTTCTTCATCCTTGGAAAGATCCTTTAAAGCAAATGTCTGATGCATTATGCTCGTTACAAAGTAGTTGATGACAATTTCCTGTTTGAGTAAGGCAATGTCCGGGTTGGCATTGGCCGGATCAAATTTTTCCAGCAGCACAAAGGCAGAATTGTATTGTTTACTGTCAATTAAACTTCTGGCCTTGGCCATGGTTTGGGTCACAGTTTGACCGAATGCAACAGTGGCAATCCACAATAGGCAAACCAAGGAAACAAATATTTTCATTATAAATCTAAGGTTAAGTACCCCTGCTGACGCGGATTTGTATCCATGCCCGGGAAAGACATTTAAAAGTGACATCCATTTTAAAGCAACATTCTGGTAATGAAACTAAATCACAGGTTTCAAAACCAGCTGGGAATCTAGCCTATACGGCTCAATTCGTACGGGTATGGATTACTTATCCGTACCAGCAAGGGTTACCGGTTCAAATGCACCACCTTTCATCCAAACCAGAAGCTGTTGCATCTTATCCGGATTTTGTTGGATCCAGTTGCGAACGCTCTCATCTCCGGTTGAGGAAGAGAGGTAGTAGCAAAAAGCTTCCAGATTACCTGAAGGGATCAAGGAACTCAGTCGTGTGACGTAAAAATCCCACCAAAAACCGGTGTTTTCGCGCTTCAGCTCGTTTAGGATGCCAAAGAGACCTTTGGTAGCATCAATGAAAGAGGCTACCAGATCGGGATGTTTGCCCTCGTCTGTGAGACGGGAGACAGCCAACATGCTGACCATCATCTCCGCAGCCCCAAAGAGACTGTCCTTCACTGCAGTTTGCGGTATTTTGACGTTGATGTTTTTTGCATTCTCACGGGTGACTCCCTTCACCAGCAAATTTTGCAACGTCTGGTAATGGAGCGCTGAACGTTTGGATTGGGGCTCAACCAGGAGAAAATAGTACAATGCCAGCATCGATTTGACCCGTTCTCCCTTCTCCTGCATCACCGCAGCCAGCACCAGGTGGCTGCTCGCATGAAAGGGTCTTGCCTGTATGGCCCGGATAGCCGTCTGTTCCGCCTTGTCGTAAGATTTTTGCCGCAATGCCGTCAGCGAAAGGTTGTAATTCAACAAATTGCTCTTTGGGAACAGGGCGAGCCCCTCTTCAAAGGCCGCCATGGCCTTGTCCGGTTCACCTTTGTTATCGTAGCAACTGCCGAGAACCACAAAGGCCTCTTGCAGGTTACTCTGGTGCAGGCGGATTACCTTCCTGCTGAAAAAGATGGCTTCGTCCCAATTTCCCATCACCATGTCGGTGTAGGAAAGTTCATAATTGGCCAGGGTCGACAGCGAATCGATGGTTAGTGCGGCATGGTATTTGGCTTTCGCCTCTTCGTATTGACCCTGATCGTGCAGGCGGGTCCCCTCGGAAACCAGTTCTTTTACCTGCTCATTTTGCCCCATTGAGGCATGGGTGAGCAATAGGAAGAGCAGAAACATGCTGAAATTTTTCATGTGTACAGGCGTGTTTTAAGGAATAGTGTAAGTCTGATAAGATCGTTTAACAGGGGATCGCTGCCGGCAAGCTACTGACTTTTCAAACCAGGATTAAATTTCAGGTTCAGCAACTGTACGTTGAAGGTATCGTTCGACTCAATCATGCCGGACATGCCGGAAATTAGCCAACTTCTAAGCGAATCGATCTTCTCGGGTTCAAAGACCGGACTGTTCAATCCGACCAGATAATCCTTCGAGCGCCCCAACACAAAAAGTTGCTTTCGGGTGGGTGTAGTGACGGTGGAGTCACTCTTCACCTCAGTCTGGTCGATGGGCATGTCGTAGCTCCATACCACCAGTTCCTTTCCGTTCGCATCGCGCACCCAATCGACTCTGCTGTGAATGTTGAGGTGCAACGTTTGCTCCAGATAGTCGCTTTCCCATCGGATGTAAGTCTGGATAAAATCGTGAAAGGTAGGTTCCGACGCACCGTCGCGGAGAAATTTGCTTTTGTGAAGTGTCTTGACCTGTATCAATCTCCGGTCCAGAAGGTAGATGTTTTCCTGGTCCGTGAGTTGCTTCTCCTGCCCTTTCAAACAGAGGTAAAAACTGTTTCCGGGGATGTTGTAAACCAATACCAGACTGTTGGGGGAGCCGATCAACACTTGGGCGGAGAGTTGGTTGCCCATCAACAGCAACCCTAACAAAAGCAATATTCTCATGTTCATGAATTTACGCGGGTACGATGTCCGTCGATCACCGGTTTCCGGCTGGAAAGGCAAAGGCAAGGAGCATCATACAGGCAGGTTTCAGGTATGTTGGATGATGCTAAATTTAGACATTTTGTTCAATAAAAACCAAAGAAATGTACTAAAAATGCTGTCGCGGATTTGCGATCCACGCCCGTACCCTTCACAAAAAAGTTTGAATTTGTTCTATTACACCCAGAAGGTCATGAGCAGAAAGCATAAGTATCCTAACCAAGCTGTCAATAATTTATAAAAGGCTTCATTTGTATGGACATGGATTACAAATATGCTGGTGTCGATTTGCAATCGACACCCCGTTAACTGTGGACCTGCGATCCGCTTTCGTACCACTATAAAATTGATTTTCAATAATATAGGCTAGGAATGTGGATTGAAAATCCACAACCAAAAGGCGTCTCTTGCAAATTGGCGCCAGCGGGGCAGCGGGGTTGCTGGTGGGCGGTCAGCGGGATGTAGGTTTTTGTTCGTCTTCCACGTATGCCAAGATGTCACCTGGCTGACAATCCAAAACATGGCAAATGGCCTCCAATGTACTGAATCTTATGGCTTTTGCTTTTCCTGTTTTCAAAATAGATAGGTTTGATAACGTAAGCCCAACTTTTTCAGAGAGTTCATTCAATGACATCTTCCGCCTTGCCATCATTACGTCCAAGTTTACAATGATTGCCATGACTTATACCGTTAAATCATTTTCGTTTTGTAAGTCCACCCCCTTTTTGAAAATGGTCGCAATGATATAAATGACGGCTCCCATTAAAATAAAGGCCTGACTATCTGCCCAAAATTGGTCAATATTGTCGGTAACATAACCCTGAATTGTTAAACTTTTGGTAAGAAGTCTGGCAAAGTAACTCAACAATCCAATGGAAAGCGTGTAATAGCCGATGCGTGAAATTTGTTTCGCAACAAAAGGACTAAACGGTTTGGTCAAATCCATCTTGTGCATGAGATTGACAACAATGTAAAACAGACTAGCCTTTCCAATAGAAATGGATAGAATGAAACCATACATACTAAAAAAAACAATCCTGCTCTCTTGATACATTTCCGTTAAATCCAACTTTTGATATAGATTCTGGACAAATTCAGGCTTATACAGACTAAAAAAGAAATTCACGATTAAACCCCCTGCCTCAATCGACAAGCCGACGAAAAGGATCCAACTCACCACATAAAGGCTCCAAAATACGAAGTTGTTTGTTTTTGACATCCTTGATAAATTTTAATAGTATGTGCCAAACATAATAAATATTTATTGTTTTTCAATAATATTACATTTTTATTCAACAAATATTTTGAACCCCAGTTGGCGAGGATTTGCAATCCATACCCTTCCCATTTACTAAAAAGTTTGCATTTGTTTCATTACACCCAGAAGGTCATGAGCAGAAAGCTTAAGTATCCTAACCAAGTTGTCAATAATTTATAAAAGGCTTCATTTGTATGGACATGGATTACAAATATGCTGTTGTCGATCTGCAATCGACACCCCGTTAACTGTGGATCTGCGATCCGCTTCTGTGCCACTAAAAAAATTGATTTTCAGTAATATATGTTAGGAATGTGGATTGAAAATCCACAACCATGTGGTGCCCATTACAAATTGGCACCAGCGGCGGTATTTCGCCGCGCTGCGGCTAAACCACAATTGGAAAGGAACCTCAATGTAACGCTCAGTCTGTCATCAGTGCCCGCGAAGCGTCAACCAACCCTTCCTTTGAGACAAAAAGCTGTCTGAGCGAAGCCGCCAGGCGGAGCGAGTTCTTTTTGTCAACTCTTTTTTGGTGACTTTTTGTGACGACAAAAAGTTACAGAAAGCTAAAAGCCAATACCAGCCACCCATGGCATATACAAAGCAGAAATAAAGCAACTCGCTGGTGTCGATTTGCAATCGACATCCCGCTAATTACGGAATTGTGATCCGCTTTTAACCAGGACAATGATAGATAAATCAGTAGATTTGAGTGAAACATGTGGATTGAAAATCCACGACCTAGTGGTGTCCATTACAAATTGGCACCAGCGGCGGTATTTCGCCGCGCTGCGGCTAAACCACAA
>JAJTBP010000236.1 GCA_021286825.1 Marinilabiliales bacterium
ATGTTTTCCAGGATTTGATCTCAAAGTACCACATCTGCAGTGTCTATTGCAACAGGGATTATGAGCCTTATACCAACATGCGTGACTTGCATGTGGAACGATTTCTAAAGATCAATAGAATCGAGTTTCTCTCATACAAGGATCAGGTTCTCTTTGAAAAAAGTGAGATTGTGAAATCAGATGGCAAACCCTACACGGTTTTCACTCCATACAAGAATCGGTTTCTGGAGAGGTTGAACCTGGAGATGATCAGACCCCACAAAACGGCCAATTACTTCCATAATTTTGTCAGGATGCGGCCCATTTCCATGCCAACTCTTGAGTCTTTGGGTTTTAAAAAGGTAGAAATTACCTTTCCAGAAAGGAAGTTGCCTTTGGGCCTCCTGGAAAGGTATGAAAATGATCGTGACTTTCCAGCCCGGAATGGGACTTCTAGGCTGAGTCTTCACCTGAGGTTTGGCACCATTAGCATTCGTAAGATCTCAGCCTTGGCCATGCAGCATTCCAGTACTTTTCTCAATGAGTTGATCTGGCGGAATTTCTATAGTCAGATCCTATGGTTTTTTCCCCACGTAGTCACCAGGGCATTCAAACCAGCTTATGACAACATTCGGTGGGAAAACAATCAGGATCACTTTCAAGCTTGGTGCGAAGGCATGACAGGATATCCGTTGGTGGATGCAGGAATGCGCGAGTTAAATGCGACAGGATTTATGCACAACAGGGTTAGAATGGTCACAGCCAGCTTTCTTTGTAAACATCTGCTCATTGACTGGAGATGGGGAGAGACTTATTTTGCAATGAAACTGAATGATTTTGACTTGGCTTCCAACAATGGTGGTTGGCAGTGGGCATCAGGATCCGGGTGTGATGCAGCCCCATATTTCCGAATATTCAATCCGGAATTGCAAGCCAAAAAATTTGATCCGGAAAATCTATACATCAAGAGGTGGGTGCCTGAGTTCGGGACATCCAATTATCCTGAAAAGATTATAGATCATACCTTTGCTAGAGAAAGAGCGATCTCCCGTTATAAAGAAGCTGTTGGGGGAAATTAATTAATATTCGACAATTCTTAGTCTCCGGTGGTTTTTCCGAAGATAGTTGGTGATGATTCTCCTAACCTCCCAATTGTCTTTTTTCCTTTGGATGCAGTCATGGAGCAACTCTTGGTAATCAGAAGAATCCATGCTGTGAAGAAAACCATAGCCCATATATCGGCCATCAGCGATTTTGATTACGGCCCATTCTTCCTGATTTTTCCCCTTTTCAAGGATGAAGAAATTTGGAGAAGCAAATGTCCATTGCTTGATTGCTTCCTTCACCCTTTCGTTGTAGTTTTCGGCTGTCTCAAGTCCGATGCAGGCTCCGGAACACCCTCCTGTTGAAACATTGAAACAAGTATCCTGGCATATTTCCAGATGACATAGCTTTCTGCACAACTTGTATTTCAGACAACAACTGTGGAGATAATCCAATGCTTCTTGATGAAAATGAAAGGTTGTGAGGGGAATATCGTGTTCCACCATCTGGCGTACGATGAGATGTTGGTATCCTTGTTGATCTTCATCCAAGAAAATGCCGAAGTGATCTGCTGATCTTTTCTGTATTCGGTTGAAGAAGGGTTGGTGTTTTTTGATTTCCTCAGATTCCAGCAACAAGGCAACCAACTCACTTCCAGTCTCTGAAACATCAACTGCAGCAATGCTATCACTCATATCCATCGCTTTTTTCGTCAGTTGGTTATTCAGATGAGCGAGTACCCTTTGATGTACATTTTTACTTTTGCCTATGTATATCAAATCATGATGCAAGTTGTAAAAATAGTATACACCACAACATCCTGGAATTTCAGCCAATTGCTTTTCACTCAAACTTCCCTTTCGTGAGGTGAAGAGATCACTTTCAAGAGTTCGGTGTTGATTTAGCAACAGACTGAATAACTTTACGGTAGCCTGGGCATCTCCGTCAGCCCGATGTCTGTTTTCGATTTTGATGGAAAGTGCTTCACAAAGACTTCCTAGCGAATAGGAACGCATACCTGGAATAAGTTTTCGACTGAGTGTAACCGTGCATAGGGTTTTTCTTTTGTAATCATATCCCAACCTTTTGAATTCTTCCCGGATAAATGAATAGTCAAATGACGCATTATGGGCTACAAAGAGCGTATTGGCAGACAATTCTACAATTTTCTTCGCAATCTCATAGAATTTTGGGGCATGCTCAACCATTTCATTGGTAATTCCTGTCAATCGCGTAATGTTCCAAGGGATGTTGCATTCGGGATTGACCAAGGATGTAAATGAGTCAATCACTTCAGAACCGTTGAAAACATAAATGGCAATCTCGGTAATTTTGCCGATAGTGGGTGAGGAGCCAGTCGTTTCGACATCTATGATCGAATAGTTCATGTGGTTGGAAGAGAATGGAATATTTGCGGTTTCCTGATGCGATACAATTGAAACAAAGATACAAAGTGACCTGAGAACCCAAAACCCAATTACCGCCGGTTATACATGGAAACAAAGTTCCCATCCGCCTTCCTAATTTAAGAATATATGTTACATTTGCACTTCATTATTCGGCCCCATAGTTTAATGGATAGAATGAAAGATTCCGGTTCTTTTGATCTGGGTTCGAATCCCGGTGGGGTCACTTTAAAGCCAATCACATTTCAATCTGTGGTTGGCTTTTTTACTATGCTCATAGCGTTAATTCTTTAAATTGTGCTCCCTAAAATGTTAACCTGGAAGAAATAAATGAGTAAAATACCCATGAACCAGGTTACTGTAAAATACTTGGTTAATCAGGATTGTATTTGGATTTCCTAAGTGTCAGTGTTCAATAAATCAGTGGTTTATGTTCTAGTTAGACCACACTTGCAAATTAAACAATTTTTAACTAATTTTAAATCACAATTAAAACTTAATCTATGAAAGCTAAATTTCTATTTCTGTTTTTGCTTTTGCTGGCAGCCTATGGCTACGGTCAGGATGGCGTCAGTAAACCAGACTCTCTGGTGAGGACCCGCAAAAATGTGGTGAAATTTCTTCCGGTAAACTTGCCATTCAACAGTCTATCGTTTGAGTACGAGAGAAAATTCAATGCGAAAAATTCATTTATCATTGGTGTAGGTATTCCTTCTCCCCAACCATTTGCATCCAAATTCAACTTGACTTCATCAGATAATAAGATTTCAAATGATGAGTTTGGAGTATTGGCCATTCGGGCAGCCTACCGTCATTATACTGGTCATCATCTCAATCCTTCGGGGTTTTATATCTCTCCGTATCTGAAATATCAGAAATTTGATATCAAGGCAGATAACTATCGCACAAAAAATGGGACAACCCATTACAATGAACATTATGAAATCAATGCCAATACCATGAGCCTTGGCTTTCAATTGGGATATCAATTTCTTATTGCCAAAACTGTTGCGATCGATCTTTACTTCCTTGGAATTGAAGCCGGACTTGCCAATGCGACAGCTGTCATCAATACCACCGATACAGGATTCATCGATGATGTTTATTCTGGGGTCAATGACAACATCGCCGATTTTCCATCTTTCCTAAGAGACAAAATTACGGTTACCAAGGGGACAAGCAAGGTAGATGTAAAAGCCAGTTCCGTTCCGTTCCCATGGCTACGAAGCGGAATCAGTATTGGGATTGCCTTTTAGGTAGCAGCCGGTAATTACAAAAATATAAAGCAGCCAGAGATCAAATCTGGCTGCTTTTTTTAACATATATTTTCTGGTCTGATTTGTGGTGACGTTTCCATCGAGATCATTGCATTGATGATTCTGATCTCATCAAATCTTACAAGATCTTCAGGTCTGATATCTTCCGGAATAATCAAATTGCTTTGAAGGTATGCAAGTCTCCGCGTCCCTGGCAACAGGGGTAAACGAGGAGTATACCATTTGCCCTTTCGGAGGAGAATGATGTTTGCATAAGTGGTATCCGTCAGCCATCCTTTCTTAACAATGATCACATCGTCTGCATCACCTCTTGATTGAAAGAGTCTTTCGAGATGCTCTCGATTTTTGTATTTGAATGAATAGTCAATGTTATTGTCTTCGATTAGCTTCAATGAATCAACCTGCTTTGGAAAATACGGTTCAAAGTTTACATTTTCTATAATGCGACTGTAGTTCACACGGCATTTGAAGGTCCCTTCCTGTTCTGGACGACCGGATTCCAAATGTTCGGCCAGCGAAATTTCTTCCGTGCATCCAAACAACCTTTTGCGAGCATCATTCATTCTTGCCTCATGTAAACTGAGTCGTTGAAATTTACCGTTCTGGTAACAGATTGTTTCAAACAACATTGAGATAAATTTTATTGTTCAATTCCTGATATTCCAATTCAGGGTCACTTTGACTGGTAATTCCTCCTCCACTTTTATACAATAGACGACCATCTTCTGTTCGCTCAACGAATCGGATCATCACAGAGGATTCCAACTCCAGTCCGTCAAAGATTCCAAAAACACCCGTATAAAATCCACGTTGATATTTTTCAGCTTTTCGAATGATTTCAAGTGTAGATTTTTTGGGGGCACCACAGATGGAACCTGCAGGTAACAATCTGTCCATCACAGTTCCAAATTTTCCTTGCAACTCTCGTTGTAGAATTCCTTGAATCTCGGAACTTACTTGCAGTAGTTTCCCCTGTTGGGTCATGATTTCCTGTTGATACCGATACCTTTCAACCGTTACATTTGTTGCAACCATTGACAGATCATTTCGAATCAGGTCAACGATTGTAGCATGTTCTGCCATTTCTTTCGGATCTTGATCGATCCTTTGGGATGCATCCGGTCTTCCGGCATCAATCGTCCCTTTCATGGGAAAGCAACTGATCTGACCATCCTTTATTTTAATGAAAGGTTCAGGTGAAAATAAGGTAAATTGATCTTTGTACAAGAGGCGATACGGAGCTTGGCCACTTTCAAAAATCTCACGCAGGGTAAGATTGGTCCGGATTTCAGTTGGAAATGTGAGATTTACCAGAAATGAGTTGCCCAGAAGTATCTCCTTTTGAACGATAAAGAACGACTCAAGATACTTGTCATAAGAGACGGGAATACGATCCTGCACGACATAATAGATCATTTCCTCCGCAGCTTGCTCCAAGGGTACCACAACCGTAGCTTCTTTCGCAAAGTCAATGATAAATAGAAAGGGTCTTTTTTGCGTTCCCCATTCATTCATGATGGACATTCCCTCCCAAAGATTGAATCTGCTCATTTGTTTCTTTTTTCAATGGTGTTCCATAAATCTATGGGACTAATGATTTCAACATAACCTCTATGCCAGATTAGTAATCCTTCTTTTTCCAGCTCGAGAATCGTCCGTGACAAGGAAGGACGTGTTACTCCAAGGAAATCTGCCAGACC
>JAJTBP010000237.1 GCA_021286825.1 Marinilabiliales bacterium
AAGAAGCAATGGTGCTACTCAAACGCTCACATTGAAACAATTAATCGAAAGGAGAGAGGCTTTGGAAATGGCTTACAATCCCAATGATGGCATCGAAATCAGATGGGGTGCGACTCCAGGAAGTGAAGAGGCATCTTCTTGTCGCAGAAAAAGTCAAGTCGCACAACTCGAAAAAATGAAAAATGTACGGCAATGGTTTCACAAAAGGCTGCATCCGCCTACTTAATGAATAAATATTAGCCCATTCGCTGAAATCATGGCGTTCAAATACACCGACTAATTGCCTGTGAGCGAAAGCAAACCATTGATAAGTGTCAGCGGGTGGACAGGATTTCCTGCAATGAAGAGATCTACCTTGTGATTGTCAAGAAAAGTTCTGTTCAAGGCAGGACTGTCCCTGTAAATCCCTCCACTGATCGCATCGGTCCCGACGAGAATTATCAACTTGGGATCGGGTGTGGCCTCATAACAAATTTGCAAAGGAACAGCCATATTCTCAGATATCGGTCCGGTGATGACAATACCATCTGCATGACGGGGGGATGCAACGAACTCAATACCAAAGCGCCCCATGTCGAATTGAACATTTCCAGCAGCATTTAACTCCCATTCGCAACTGCTATCCCCTCCGGCAGATACCTGACGAAGTTTCAGTGAATGTCTAAAAATCTTCATCATTTGATTATTAATCAATGTCTTATCCAATTCTATAGGAGCATTTTCTCCTTCATGCACAATCAATCGCTCTCGGACATTGGTCGCCAGCTTATAATCTTTGGTAAATCGGATCTTTTCAGGAAAGAGTAAGGCACATGCACCGCAGAAGGTACATTTTCCAAGATCCATTGTAACGGGCTTCATTGTCAAAGCTTGTACCGGACAAACGGCCATCAATGCCTCTTCATCTACTTCGACCTTCGAGATTTCAGGCCTTCCTCTGAAAATTCCCGGAACCACAACATTTTTGACATCAGGAATGAATTGTTTCCCCTGATGATACCATATTTTCAGATTATTAAGCATAATCAACTAAATTAATAATTCAGATAAAAAATCTCAAAAATCACAGGTCGTGACCACAATAAGACAAATTGAAGCTCTTGTTGCATATCGGAAAGTCAGAAATTTCATTGTTTCGTACAGCCAGAGCCAAAGCCATCCAATTGTGGAAGGACGGATCTTTTATTTTGTAATGAATCAATTCTCCATTTTGACCCGTGAGCGCACAATGGCATATTTCGCCTCGCCAGCCTTCTGTAAGCGCAATTGCAAATTGATGAGATGACAGTGCTGCACAATGGTTGTCTTTTTGTTCTTCTGGTATCATTTTCAATAACATACGGACGTAACCCAATGATTGAAGGATTTCAAACTTCCTCAGCTGGATGCGCGAATAGACGTCTCCATGCCTTTTGATGATTGCTTCGTGGTGAACTTCGCCATATAGATTGTCGGGATGACTCTCCCTGATATCCCTTTTGATACCGCTTGTTCTGGCTGCCATCCCGACAACTCCGATTTCCCGGGCATTTTCAGTTGTCACGACTCCGGTCCTTTCAAATCTGGATAGCGCACTGGGCAATCGGAACAATTGTTGACACATTTCAGTAAATTCGGGCTCATAGACATCCAGAATTTGTTCCAATCTTGTTCCAAGCTCTTCTGTAAATCGAAAACGATTGGTTGCGGGTCTGATCAAACCTTTTGATAGTCTGTTTCCACACCACTCTTGCATAAAATTGACAATGGGTGTTCTGAGTCGCCCGAAGACGGCACTACCCAATTGATAGGCAATATCTGTGCAAAGAGCACTCATGTCTCCGGTATGGATGGCCATTCGCTCCAGCTCAAGCGCTAAAGTTCTCGAAAAATCCAATTCCCGGGATGGGACAAAACCGGAAAGCGACTCCCACACATGGGCAAACGTAACCGTGTGCCCGACGACAGTGTCACCGGCTATTCCTTCTGCTAAGGTTGAGAGTTCTTCGATACCCTTCATTTGAGAGAACAGATTTTCGACCCCCCGGTGCTGGTACCCGAGTTGAATCTCCAGATGAAGGATCTGTTCTCCGTTGCAAATAAACCTGAAATGTCCTGGTTCAATAACTCCGGCATGAATGGGGCCAACTCCCACTTCATGTAACTCCTCACTGTCAATGGAATAGAATGGATAATTGGCAATGGTTTGGGTAAGATCTGCCCTGTCGAATGGATACCTTACAGGCTTTAACCAGGGATGGTCGCAATAGGGAAGACCAAAATTTTCATGGATTTCCCGCTCAAATTTCTCAAAACATAGAGCCACCGCTGTCAAAGAGGAGAGGGGCATATCCCTGGCCACACGACTGGAAGTCAGAAGGATTTTACCGGACAAGTCATCTGCCATACAGCAAATCAACCGAAGCCCTTTTCCTTCAGGAATCCCATAGTAATTGACGCAATGCATGGCTTGTGATTCGGCGATCAGACCTGTGTTGTATGAAAGAAAATCACCATAATCCAGAACAGGTATGGCTGCAAAGGCTATGGAACTGTTATTATTTACTTGGATTGCTTTCATATTCAATGTGGAAATAATGAAACGCTGTGTTGGATCATCTCAACCAATGCTGCAGGTGGATTAAACCCGACGTAGACTGCCAAAGCCAACAAAATGTATTGTGTGAGTGATTCCCAACCAGAGGTTGATGGAATCTCCCTTTCTTCAAAATGTTCCGTTGGAACAAAGAGCACTTGGAATATATTTTTGCCAAACGCCCAGATAATCATGGTCAAGAGCAACAAAACCGCTACAAGCAATGCAATTTGCCCGGTTGCAAAAATAGATCGAAAGATCAGGAACTCACTGACGAACAATCCTGAAGGTGGCATGGCTGCTGAGCTGAAAAAACCCAACAACAGGACAATTGCCCCTGTTGGATTGTATTTAAAGTAATTGCCGATGTGCTGGATACTTTTGCTCTGAAATACCCTGTAAAGTTGATTGTACTGGAAGAACAAGCTTGACTTTACAAAGGCATGAAGGACAACATGCAAAATCGCAGCATAATAGCCAATTCCGCCAGCCACGACCCCCAGCATTACCAAACCCATGTGCTCTATGCCAGAATAAGCAAACATCCTTTTGATGTTTTTCACTTTTAGCATGTAAACAGTTGCCACAAACAAGGAAAGAAAAGCCGCGGTACCAACCACCAGTTTGGCCCAATGTAAGAGCGGAGTATTGGCTATGACAAGATAAAACCGAAATATGCCGATGAAACCCAAGTTCATCAGGACCGTTGAAAACAGTGCCCCGGCTGGTGCAGGTGCCGTATCTTTGGCATCAATACCTGCTGTAAACATAGGGACCAAGCCCAATTTGGCAGTGAAACCCGTAAAAATAAAGAGAAAGGCCATCTGCAACCAAACGGGATTCAGTTCATTGCTTTTTTGAAGCAAATTGGCGTATGAGAGGTTATCAGAACCAGCATGCTGCAGTGAAAGACTTAGGAAGAGTATCCCGATGAATATGAATGTGATGCTTATGGCACAAATGAAAACATATTTCCAGGTCCCTTCCAGTGCCAGTTTATTCCTATGGTGATAAATCAATGCTGAGGCACTGAGTGTGGTCACTTCAGTAAAAATCCAGGTCACCGCTATGTGGTTGGACAAGTAGGCGGCTCCGATGGATGTAATCAGTAAAATCAAAGCTGTCAGATAAATCGATCGCGATCTTGGCGACTCCTGATGACTTTCGATGTAGATATAGCTGTGAATGGCCGCTGGTATGGCCACAATTGTCAAGGTAACCAATAAGATCAAACCCAACGGATCGTAGGTGAAATAGGTTGCTTCCGTATTGCCGCCATGTTGGAATGCATACATGGTAAACACACATTGCAAAACCAGGAAAACACCCAGCAATCCATAAACAAAGTATTTGCTTCGGCTGAAGAATAGACTCAAAATCAAAAGGAATGAGCCCAATAGATAGAGTATAACCATAAGATCTGAGTATGTTTTAGTAATCCTTCAGGTTGCTAAGCTGATCCACATCAATATCCTTGAATACATCACCAATCTTGTTCATGAAGATTCCAAGGATCAGTACACTGGCAAAGATATCCAGCATAATTCCAAGATTTACGAGCACCGGCATTTCATTCCCGATGGCAAGTGAAAGCACAAACACCCCGTTCTCAATCACCATATAGCCCATCACATGTGTAATGATCTTTCGCCTGGTGGCTATCAGATACAATCCAAAAAACAAGGTGGAAAGTGCCACAACGAAAAATATCTTATCCAGATGATCATCTTTGATCATGGTGACAATCAAAAGATTGATGACAACAATGGAAGTGGTAATGACAAGCGACACAAAATTTGGAAGAAAAGGCTCTGCTTCCCTGGTAATGTGGTTTCGCTTCAGCAAATAGCTAAGAAAAAGTGGAACCGCTAACGATTTAAAAATGATAGTTTCCAACAAAATAAGCGAAAGGTTGATCGGATCAATCTCGCTGAGTTGAAGAAATACTACAAAAAACAGCAATACTCCCTGCAGTGACAAAACCTTGATATAGGTCATCAACCGATTGGCAATCGACATATAAAAAAGGGTAATCAGAAAGATAATGAGTAAAACGTGTATCATCTTTTCGGAGGTTAATTAGACAAATTTCTGAAGTATCAACAAAACGCCAAAGAAGATCAATAGGCTTACGGAAGTGAGCGCCACAATGAATTGCGGATTATGACTCATCCGAAATCGTGCCATAAAGGATTCAATCAGTCCGATGGCAACGGCCATAAGAAACTGTATGGCAAAAAAGGATGGAATGGAATATTGGAGCGGAATGACTCCGATGAACAAATTAACAATCAAGGCACCATACAAGGCAAACTTCAAATATCCGGCAGACAAAATCAACCCTAGATCAAAACCACTGTTATCCAAGATCATGACTTCATGAATCATGGTCAGCTCCAAGTGAGTCTTGGGATCATCGATGGGCATCCGACTGCTTTCAATCATGGCAATCATCAGCAAGACAAACGTCGCCAGAAGCGCAAGTGCATAACTGATCTGCGATCCAATATGAAGTGAAGCAAAAATCTCCTGAAATGAGGTGTGACCAGACAGCAAGGCAAGTGATCCCATCAGTATAAAAAATGCTGGTTCCGCAAACATGGAAAACAAAGCTTCACGACTTGCCCCCATGCCTTCAAAACTACTTCCTGTATCCATCGCAGCAAGGATGCTGAAAAATTTTCCCAAAGCCAACACATAGGCAAAGAAGATGAAATCACCGCTGAAAGAAAATATGCCCTCGGAACCACCAAAAGGTACCACGAACATAGCCATAACAACAGATGAAAAGTAAACGGTTGGCGCTATCTGAAAA
>JAJTBP010000238.1 GCA_021286825.1 Marinilabiliales bacterium
CTGGCCATTGCAGGTCTTTCCAGATCCGGAAAAAAATTTGGCAATACCCTTGCCAGGGAGTTGCAGGGTCGGGGGTATCAACTTTATCCCATTCATCCCGAAGCCACCACCCTGGACGGAATGACCTGTTACCCGAATCTTACGGCACTCAACGGGAAGGCAGAGGCGTTGATTGTCTGTGTTCCTCCCGCCGGTTCACTCCCCTTGCTACAGGAGGCTGCCCGGTTGGGAATGGAAAACATCTGGATCCAACAGGGAGCCGAGTCGCCCGAGTTGCTCAAATTCTTACAGGAGAACAAAATTCAGGCTGTCACCCGAAAATGCATCCTGATGTATGCTCCTCCGGTGGGCGGCATTCACAAATTTCACAGGCAGATTCATCGTTTTTTCGGCAAACTTTGATGGCCTCCCAAAATGGATCACATCAGATGTGAGCATCAAATTCAAGAGAAGGAAACCCTATGAAACCCCAAATTGATCTGGAAAAGTGTACCCGATGCCTTAAGTGTGTCAAAGATTGCCCGGTTAGGGCCATCACCATCGAAACGGGTGCGATCTCTGACAACTGCATCCATTGCGGCCATTGCATTGCCATCTGTGACATCCAGGCTGTTTCACCAGTGGGTGGGGAGGTGAAAGCCTTGTCAGGAGAATTGCCTGACACCCAACAGTTGATTCGCTTGTCGGCAGGTGTACGCAGCTGCCGAAACTACAAGCAAGTGGCTGTTCCCGACGAGCTGTTGCAACAGTTGGCCGAACAGATCCAGCACTATCCTTCAGCCAGCAATGCCCGACCGCTGCAGGTCACCTTTGTAAGGGATCCGCAACGGGTATCCCAATTGAATGACGAGACGGTCCATCGTTTGGTAAGGATGATTTCTTTAGTGACCTCCCCCTTGCTCTTGCCATTTTTTAAGATCTTTTCTCCCGGAATGAATTTCGGGAAACTCCGCTCCTACAAAAAATCCTTTCTGAAACTTCAGCAGAAAAACGGATCGGTGATTTGTCACCATGCGCCTGTGGTCATGTTGTTCCATGGTCCATTGGTCAGTTCCGGGATGCTGGAGGCAGATGCCAACATATGGGCTACCTATACCACCCTTCTGGCCCACACTTTGGGACTGGGCAGTTGCTTCAATGGTTTTATCGTGAAGTCGTTTGCCAGGAAAAACAAAGCAAATGAGCAATTTGGCATTCCGGCAGATCATCGGGTGTATGCCGCACTTCTGCTGGGATACCCTGCGGTGAGATACAAGAATGAGGTCTCCAGAGAGGCTCCCATGACCCTTTGGAGGTAAGGTCGCCAGAGCGTGCCTTGGCTCCGATGGTTCAGCGGATGCGCTTCTGCTGTCTTTGGGTGCTCCTCCGATCGAATCGGAAAGGATGTGGGTCTCTGACCCGATAATTGAAGTTTTTGACTAAACGATACGAGATGTTAAGGGATCTGATTCTGAAAAACAGAAGTTACCGCCGTTTTCATCAGGAGGTGAAGATCGGTGAAGAAGAGGTGAGGGGTTGGATTGATCTGGCCCGCCATGGAGCCTCTGCCCGAAATGCGCAACCCCTCAAGTACCTGATCAGTGTTGATGAAAAGCAGAATGCCCTGATCTTTCCCCAGCTTGCCTGGGCCGGTTATCTCACGGAATGGCCCGGACCGGAAGAGGGAGAACGGCCTTCGGCTTATGTAGTGGTTTTGCGGGATTTGGGGATACCCGGCAATCACCTTTGCGATGATGGCATTGCGGTGCAAAACATCCTGCTGGGTGCTACCGAGATGGGATTCGGCGGATGCATCCTACATGCCGTCAACAGACCTGCCCTGCGGGAGGCACTCTCTCTGCCCGGATCCCTTGAAATCTTGCTGGTCATTGCCCTTGGAAAACCCAAAGAACAAGTTGTACTGGAGCCTTTGACTGGCGATGATTTTCGTTATTGGAGGGATGAACAGGGGGTACACCACGTTCCCAAAAGATCACTGGAGGAGATCATCCTTCGTGTTCCCATCCCTGATTAGCACCATCGAATCAAATTTTGGTAACCCTTTCGATTTTAGCAAAAGTGAAAAAAACGCTTTATCCGCTATTGCTCGGTTTGTCGGTCCTTTTTACGGCGGGTTGCCGCTCGTTGCAACCGCAACGTCCGGCTGAAAGTTACAAATATGTCCCGGCAAAACCGAAAACATCGCTGCTTACCTTGCAGGCAGACCTGGAGGTATCCCGCATTGAGCAGGTCATCAACTCCCAGGTGGACAGTCTGCTTTATGAAGACAACAGTTTTCTGGACAAAGGGGGAGATAATCTGATGATCAAAGCCTGGAAGAACGGTGCCATCACCATGAGTCTGGAGCAGGATGTGCTGGCATGGGAAATACCCCTGAAGGTCAACTTGAAAAAGACGGTGGGTCTCTTCGTTTTCAAATTGCCAGTGGGGGATATCCTCGAGGCAAACGGGGAGATATCGTTGAGGTTCAGGACCACCTTCAAAGTCAATCGGGATTGGAGCATCAAAACCGAGACGGTCCCCAATGGGTACGATTGGGTCAAAAAGCCGACCATGAAACTGGCCGGTTTTACCATCCCGGTTAAAGCGATGGCCGATCTCCTGCTTCGTGTCAACCTGTCCGGCTATTCGAAGGAGATAGACCAGGCGATTACTGCCAGTTTCGATTTGCGCAGCTATGCCGAGAAAGGCTGGCAGATGATCTATGAACCTTTCAAGTTGCCCGGAGACTACCAGGCATGGCTTTCGATCAATCCCTATTCGGTCTCCCTGCTTCCGGTGAAGGGATCGAAAGGGATGCTCCATTTCCGGACGGCTGTTACTGCGGATGTGGAGTGTTTACTGGATAAAAAGCCACCTGTCGGGAAAATCATGGCACTTCCGGATTTGAAGACCCTTGAGGCTCCTTCTGATACCTTTCACATCAACTTGCTAACCGACATTCCCTATGCCACCATCGAAAGGATGACCATGGAGGTGGTTCGTGACTCGGTTTTTACCTTTGGCAAGAGAAAGCTCCGGTTTGAGTCCTTCCATGTCTATGGATCCAATGGTAAGATGGTGATCGAGACCAATGTAAGGGGAAGTGTCAACGGAACCATTTTCCTGACCGGCAATCCCACCTTCCATGCGGCCGATACCACGTTGCATGTGGAGAATCTGAAATTTGACCTGAAGACCCGGAACCTGCTGACCCGGTCGGCAAAATGGCTTTTTAACGGAAAGATTGAAAGAAGCCTGACAGAGGCCATTGCGATCCCTTTTCATGCCAACCTGCAGTCGGTAGAGGATCAGCTACAAAATTTTCTGAAGGGCTATCAGATTGGATATGGGTTTCAGGTTCACGGCAAACTTTCGAAGATTGCGGTGTCGGAACTGCTCCTCGCCCCGGAATCGGTCAAGGCCAACCTATTGTTTTCCGGATCACTTGCCATTGGCATCAGTGACCAGATCGGCAAATTGCCGCCCAAACCTTAAGCATAGAGGAACCGTTTGATGCTGCGTTTGGGCGTCTTGACAAATTCTTCGTCGCGAATCTCAAAACGGGATAGCTGCATGTAGGAAGGAACCGAACTGTTGACCTCTTTCAGGTATTGACGGAACAGCCCTTCCAACGCATCTTTTGTGAGATGGTGTGCCTGCACGACCTCTTGATCCGCATAGATCAGGGCGACCAGTTTGTCTTCATCGCGTTGTACGACAAGTGATTCTCCGATGCCAAACTTGTTGTTGAGCATGGCTTCCAACTCCTCCGGATAGATGTTTTTCCCATTGGCTCCCAGGAGCATATTTTTACACCTTCCCCGGATGAAGATGAACCCATCCTTGTCGATCACGCCCATATCGCCAGAATGCAACCATCCGTCGTCATCCAGTATCTGGCGGGTGGCCTCTTCATTTTTGTAATATCCATTCATCACGTTATCCCCCTTGATGAGGATTTCACCCACGATGTTGACCGGGTCGGGCGAGTCTATTGTGACCGCTAGTGTGTCCACCGAGATGCCGGCCGAGCCAAACTTGGTAGTAGCTGAAGGTGCATAGCTGATCAATGGACCGCACTCCGTCATGCCATATCCGACGGTATAGGGGAAACGGATCTGTCTGAAAAATTTTTCGGCTTCGTTGTTGAAGGCGGCCCCTCCGATTACCACCTCGTGGAACTTACCGCCGAATGAATCGGCCAGCTTTTTCCGGATCTTGGTGTGAAGGAGGGTTCGGATACCGGGAATGCGCAGAAGCATTTTTACAGAAGGCTTGCTGATTTCAGGCAGGATCTGCTTCTTGTAGATCTTCTCTATCACCAGCGGAACGGAGAGCACGAGCGCCGGTCGGATCTCCTGAAAGGCTTGAATGACCACTTTGGGCGACGGGGTTTTCGTCAGGATCACGATGCGGCATCCAATGCTGAAAGGGAATAGAAACTCGAACGCACAACCGTAGGCATGGGCAAGCGGAAGGAAGGAGACGATCGAATCACCAGGTTGCAGCGGCATCTTGGCTTGGGCAAAACGGATGTTGGCGGTGAGGCTGTTGTGTGATAGCATCACTCCTTTTGAAAAACCCATGGTGCCAGAGGTGTAGCTGATCACGGCCAACTTGTCGTTGGAGACTTCCGGAAAGCGGAAATCACCGATGGAGGCAACGGTCGGATAGGTTTCCTGAAAGTTGCGCTCGGCTGTCTGAAAGGCCTTTAAAGCAGTCTCATCCGCAGCGTAGAGCAATTGGTTTTTCTGAAGGGAGACAGCACAGCGGATCTTTGGGACTTTGGTCATGTCCAGATCCTGAAAAAGATAGTCGGCACAAAGAAAAAGGGTGGCATCCGAATGATTCATAATGAAATGGAGATCGTCCGGTTTGAAGTCGGGGAGGATCGGAACCACAACGGCACCCCAGGTGATGACCGAAAGGTACCCGATACACCACCGGGCGGAATTTTTTCCCAACAGGGCTACCTTGTCACCCGCTCCGATTCCCGCTTGTGCAAACAAGGTATGAAAGCGGATGATCTGGTGAGCTACCTCACCGTAGGTATAACTTTCGCCTTTGTAGTCCGTGAGTGCTGTCAGGGCACTGTTCTTCTTCAGACTTCCTTCGATGTATCCGACCAATTTTTCGTTCAGCATGATGGTGATCGCTTTATTCGCTTAAAGTTAAGATGAAACATGCAATTATATTCATGATTTCATTGGAACCAACCCTGTTTTTTTTGACCAATGAAACAATCCAACCATGGGTCAGGGCAACTCCTTGTCCCGTGGTTGGATTTTGTGCCATGAAGCTCAGGTGCCTTTGGCTTTTAAACGTGCCCCAGGACCGTATGGGGCTGATAAAGGGCTTCCAGTTCCGAAAGTTCTGTTTCGGTAAGCCGGATCTTCAGGGCAG
>JAJTBP010000239.1 GCA_021286825.1 Marinilabiliales bacterium
AGATACGGTCATTCAGCGAGACGAAGATGATCTGATGGCCACCGTACCCTTGATGGATGTCAACAAGCAGATCACGGCCAAAGTGGTCTTTACCCGCTCCTACCTCCTGCTCGATTTGTATCGGAACACCTCTTTCTATATGTTGCTGACCATGTTGATCTCGATCCTGGCCATCTGGTTCAGCTTCAACCTGATCACCCGGCGTTGGCTCAACAGACCCCTCAAAATGGTCACCACCATCCTAAGTACCGAGGATCCGCAGCTGATTGAAAAGTTGAAAAATTGTCCGGCAGAGTTTCATAAAATCGGTTTGCTGTTTGAAGAGTTCGTTGCCCAAAAGAGGGAGTTGGTCAAAGCCAAGGAAAAAGCGGAGGAGAGCGACATGCTGAAATCTGCCTTCCTCGCCAACATGAGCCATGAAATACGGACCCCGATGAATGGCATCCTGGGTTTTGTCGAACTGCTGAAACAACCCAAACTTACCGGAGAGGAGCAGCGCGAATACATTGCCATCATCGAAGAGAGCGGCAAAAGGATGCTGAACATCATCAACGACATCATCAGCATTTCAAAGGTAGAAGCCGGGCAGCTGGAACTTTACAACCTGGAGACGCTGCTCAACGACCAGCTGAGATACATTTACACCTTCTTCAAGCCAGAAGCGGATCTGAAGAAGCTTACTTTCCAATACGTCACCGGATTATCCGACGCAGAGTCCACCATCATCACCGACCGTGAAAAACTCTATGCCATCCTGACCAACCTGGTGAAAAATGCCCTGAAATTTACCAAAACCGGAACGGTAGAACTGGGGTACCGTTTGAATGAAGATTTTATCGAGTTCTTTGTCAAGGATACCGGCATCGGAATCCGACAGGAAGAGATCAGCATCATCTTCGAACGGTTCAGGCAAGCCAATGAATCCCTCTCCCGAATGTACGAGGGTGCCGGATTGGGATTGGCCATCACCAAAGCCTATGTTGAGGCCATGGGCGGTAAAATTTGGGTGAACAGCCAGTTTGGTGCCGGGTCAGAGTTTATCTTTACCATTCCCTACAAACCTGCAAATCAGGCAAGGCCTACAACGGAAAATTATTCTCGGGAATTTGTACAATACAAGAAGGTACGTCAGCTGAAAATTCTGCTTGCAGAAGATGACAAAGTCTCCTATCATTTCCTTCGCAGACTGACCCACTCATTTGCCAAGGAGATTCTTACGGTCGACAATGGGAAAAAAGCCGTTGAAATGTGCCAGCAACATCCCGACATCGATCTGGTCCTGATGGATGTTCAGATGCCGGAAATGGATGGCTACGAAGCCACCCGTCAAATCCGTAAGTTCAACAACGATGTGATCATCATCGCACAGACAGCCTTGGGTATCAAGGGAGAAAAAGAAAACGCCCTTGCAGCGGGATGCAACGATTTTTTGGCAAAACCCATCGCGCTGGAGGAATTTGCCAACATGATCCTGAAGTTTTTTGAGGAAAAGTGATTAGATTGCCGGATATTTCCCCGACAGATCCTTCAATTAATTTTCATCCTCAAAATGTTCAAAATGAAAAAGCTGACAGCTACGGCAGCACTCCTCCTTGTTCTGGCAGGGCTGCTCTCTCCCCATGTTTCCAAATGCGGTCAATCCTTTTCGCAGCATGGATTCCTTACCATTTCGGGTCATGATCTGTTGACCCCCGATGGAAAAAAATTCTTCATCAAGGGAACCAATCTGGGCAACTGGCTCAATCCGGAAGGTTATATGTTCCAACTCAGCAAGACCAGCTCTGCCCGGTTGATCGACAACGCCCTTCGTGAATTGGTAGGTCCCGATTTTACCAATTCCTTCTGGAAACAGTTCAAGGATCACTACATCACCCGCCAGGACATTCGTTACATCGCCAAAACGGGGGCCAATTCCATCCGTGTCCCCTTCCATTACAAGCTCTTCACCCATGAGGATTACATGGGACTCTCCACTGGTCAGGATGGTTTTACCCGACTGGA
Organism: Marinilabiliales bacterium; assembly: GCA_021286825.1. Lineage (GTDB taxonomy): Bacteria > Bacteroidota > Bacteroidia > Bacteroidales > Prolixibacteraceae > CAINVV01. Next base: position 2,002 of record JAJTBP010000239.1, read on the forward strand.
CAGCCTCGTCTCCTGGTGCCGCGAATCTGGCCTCTATGTCATCCTCGACATGCACGATGCTCCGGGCGGTCAGACGGGCGACAACATCGATGACAGCTACGGCTATCCCTGGCTCTTCACCAGCCTGGAGAGCCGGCAACTCTTCCTGAAAATCTGGCGGGAGATCGCTGATCACTACAAAAACGAACCGGTTGTCCTGGGTTATGACCTGCTCAACGAACCCATCGCCCACTATTTCAAAGAGGATCTGCCCAAACTGAATGCCGCCCTGGAACCCCTCTACAAAGAGGCCGTTGCCGCCATCCGGACGGTCGATAAAAACCACCTCGTGCTCCTCGGGGGTGCCCAATGGGATGGCAACTTCAAGGTCTTCCACGATTCCGGATTTGACAAAAAGATGATGTACACCTGTCATCGCTACTGGTGCGACACCCTGCAAGCCAACATTCAGGATTTTGTCCACTTCCGCGATTCTGTCAACCGCCCGCTCTACATGGGCGAGACGGGTGAAAACAACGACAAATGGGTGGCAGCCTGGACCCGCCTCATGGTAAAGAACAACATCGGCTACCACTATTGGCCCTACAAACGAATGGGAAACCCCTCCTCCATGATGCACGTGGTTGCCCCGGATGATTGGAAAGTCATCGTGGATTTTGCGGAGAGCTCCAGAACCGGTTTTGACCAGATCCGCAAAGCTCGACCAGACCAGGAAAAAGCCAAAAAAATTCTGCTTCAGTATCTGGAAAACTGCAAATTTGAAAACTGTATCCCCAATCCGAACTATACCAAAGCCATCGGACTGAACCCATAATGTCTGTCCAGACGGTGATCGGCAGAACAGCCGGCTTTCAGATAAAATCCGAAGGCCGGCTGTTTTTTTGAAACTTCCTGCTATTTTTGAACCGCTTCTAGCTCAAATGAAGATAGGTAACTATTTACAAATACACATAAACCATGAGCAATCTGATCGTCCGAACCAAATCCGCCTACGAATATCCGTTGCTGATTCGTCAACTCTTTGATGCACCACTGGGCAACAATCCCGACCAGGTGATCGTCTATCGCGACCAGCAAACCCTAACCTATGCATCGTTCCGCGAGCGGGTGCACAAACTGGCCAACGTTCTCCAATCGGTCGGCGTGGTTCCGGGAAATACCGTTGCCATCATGGACTGGGATTCGCATCGCTATCTGGAGGCCTATTATGCCGTTCCCATGATGGGTGCCGTCCTTCATACCATCAACGTACGTCTCTCGCAGGAGCAGATGGTCTACACCATCGAACATGCCGAAGACGACGTGATCATCTGCCATGCAGAGTTCCTGCCACTACTGGAAGGCATCCGGGGCAGGATCTCGGAAGGCCGCAAATTCATCCTGATCGATGAGGGCGGTGAACTCCCCCGCCACCATTTTACCCTCGAAGGAGAATATGAACAACTGCTCGCCGCTGCAGCCTCAGATTATGATTTCCCCGATTTTGACGAAGACACACGCGCCACGACCTTTTACACAACCGGAACGACAGGCATGCCCAAAGGGGTCTATTTTTCCCACCGTCAACTGGTGCTCCATACATTGACCACCACGGCCGCCATCACCTCCACGGCTGTCCAGGGAAGGCTGCACCGCGAGTCCATCTACATGCCGCTGACCCCCATGTTCCACGTCCATGCCTGGGGAATTCCCTACATCGCCACCTTTTTGGGCATCAAACAGGTCTATCCGGGCAAATACATCCCATCCATCTTGCTTCAGCTACTCGAGACGCACAAGGTTACCTTCAGCCATTGCGTTCCGACCATTCTCAACATGCTGCTCAAGGATCCCGCTTCTGCCCAGGTAGATTTTTCCCGATGGACCTGCATCATCGGAGGTGCCGCCCTGCCACGCGCCATTGCACTCGAAGCGCTGAAGCGCGGTATCGATGTCTTCGGCGGCTATGGCATGTCGGAGACCTGTCCCGTACTCTCCCTTTCTCAATTGACCACCGCCGAATTGGAGCTATCCCATGAGGAACAGACGGAGTTGCGTGCCCGCACCGGTCGACCCATCGGCCTGGCACAGATGAAGGTGGTTGACCAGAACGGCCAGGAAGTGCCGAAAGATGACAAGACACCCGGAGAGATCATCGTACGGGCTCCCTATCTTACCCAGGGTTACCTCAAGGATCATGTCCACTCCGAAAAACTGTGGGAAGGGGGTTGGATGCATACCAACGATGTGGCCTGCGTCAATGCAAGCGGTAGCATCCGCATCACCGACCGCACGAAGGATGTCATCAAGGTAGGCGGGGAGTGGCTCAGCTCACTCGAGATTGAAGACGTCATCGGCAAACACGAGGGTGTCGCCGAAGTGGCCGTCATTGGGGCACCCGACCTGAACTGGGGAGAGGTTCCTTTGGCCGTTGTGGTGCCCAAGCCGGGTGCCGGGTTTGATGACCGCGAGATTGTCCAGATGGTAAAAGCCAGCGTCGACAATGGCGTGCTGCCGCGCGAAGCCATCACCATGAAAGTGACACGTGCCACCCAAATCGACAAGACCAGCGTCGGAAAAGTAAACAAGGTTGCCCTGCGATCCAGGTACTTTTAAATACCCTACCGGGGATCGCCGGGCCAAAAGAGAAGGGCCTGCCGAATGTTGCGGCAGGCCCTTGCTTTCATAGAAAATTCTTGTCCAGAAATTCCTGAAACTTATCCTTGTACTGGTCACTGACCGGTATGTAGGTCTTACCAAAGATGATCCGGCTCCGTTCGATGGTATCGATCTTTTCCAGATTGACGAGGAAGGATCGGTGCACCCGCATGAAACGATCCTCCGGCAACTTCTGCTCCAGCGATTTCATGGAGTTGAGCGACAATACCGGCTTGTCATCGGTGGTGGTGTAGACCTTGATGTAATCCTTGAGCCCCTCGATGTAGAGGATGTCGTTGAAATTGATGCGCCGGATCTTGTACTCCGACTTCAGAAAGAGAAACTGATTGTTGACCTCAACGGTAGTGGTTGCCGCAGCCGACGCCTCCAACTCCGCCAGTTTCAGGGCCTTTCCCGCTGCCTTTAAAAACTCCTCGTAGCTAAAGGGTTTCAGCAGATAATCCACCGCATTGAGCTTGAATCCCTCTAGTGCATACTTCTCATAGGCAGTGGTAAAAATGATTTTGTTGCCGGACTCCAGGGTTCGGGTGAATTCAATGCCTGTCAGATCTGGCATCTGGATGTCTACAAAGATGAGATCCACATCCTGACCCGAAAGAAAATCGATGGCATCCAGCGGATGATCAAATGATCCGGCCAACTCCAGAAATGGGGTCTTGCGGATGTAATCACTCACCAGCTT
>JAJTBP010000240.1 GCA_021286825.1 Marinilabiliales bacterium
TTCTGATTGATTTCGGTTATTTTTTCAATTTCCCTTGTACGTTTGACGACAATCTTGTTTAACTTTTTGTTGATCTGGTTCAAACGTGTTTCATAATTGACCCGTGCAATGGCATTGCCAAAGATGACAGCTAAAGTGGAAAGCGCCTGAATATCCGAATCCTCCCAAATATGGTAATGCGTAACGGAATCAATTCCAATGTACCCCAGTAGGGTGTTGTTAAGATGCACGGGGAGTACGAATGCCGTTTTGATCTCCTGATATTCCAAAATTTCTTTCTCTGCCTTTGCCGCTGGTGGCATATCCTTGACTGCAGGTACGAGGAAAATCTCGAAAGCATTCAATTTTTCCATCATCCAAGGGAAAATCTGGACAGGCAACAGTTGCAGATTTTCTTTTTGGGAAGCGATGCCTACCGCGCACCATTCATTCGTGTTGCTGAAATACCGGTTCTCATCTGAAAATAGAAACAGGTTGGTCCGATCAACCTTATAGTACTTGCCCATTTTGGCCAAAGCCATATCGATGGCCTTGTTCAGTGTGTAACTGGTAACATTTAAAAAGGAGGTGGCAATTTGGGCAATGATTTCTTCGATTTCCAATCTTGCCACCATTTTTGCTTCCTGATTTCGTGAATCAGAAATGTCTCTGATGATGGCTAGGGAATCCGTTAATTCCTTTTTCTCATTCAAAAGCGGAGATAAGGTAATGTTTAGGAATTTTCGAAGGCCAGAGAAGGTTTTGACAACCACTTCATGACTCGATTTCTCGCCGACCGACAAATGGGTATTCAGTTGATTCATGCGTTTCCAATTGCCAGGATCAACGAAATCCAAGATTTTCATGGCCATCATTTGATCTGCCGTCGCTTCAAAAATATCCTGACAAGCCTCGTTTGTATAAGTGAACGAACCTGTTGCGTCTAAGATGGCGACACCCTCATGCAGGTTTTCAATGACCGATTTGTAGAACAGGAGCTGAGAAAGTCTCGTATTGGTATGTGAGGAATGCGCCTTTATTTCTGTCATCCAGATATAGCATAGATTCGGATCGACTGCCATGCATTCTGCAATGACAGGGGATAGTTTGCCAGAAGTGGATTGAACGGTAATGATGCAATGAAAAGATTGACTTGCCGAAAAAACGGATTGAACAAATTTCTGGTATTCCCGTTTGAAATCCGGGAAAATGAATTCTTCCAGATTGGGAAGTGTCTCTTGATCCGCCTGTATTTCCAATAGTTTTTCTGCCCCTTTGTTCACATAGCAGATATCGCCTTGCTTCGTCGCCGCAATAAAGCTGGAATCGGTCTGCTCAATGATTTTAAGCAAAGCATCATGCTTGATCTGGAAAACATGGTTGCGCATCAGAATGGCGATTTAGTTAGATCGGTCAGTGTATGATTTGATTAACATAAATTATGTATATGTTAACCATCACAATATCAGGGCATTTACTCAATACATACGCAATTTAAAAAATAAATTGATATGCAAACATTTCGTTAAACCACCTCAAATCTGCACCGATTTCATTTTTGAATCTGTTCTCTGATAAGGGGACGATGGTCTCAATTATTTCTTGAACTATTCCGAGGAAACTTGTGGAGACAATTTTGAAGGCGAAGAGACAAAGTTCATGATTTGTTGTTCGGACAATTTATAAAAAGGCAAAGAAATGGCGACAGTAGTACCATGAGTGTTGTTGGAAATGTCTACCAACCCATGATACCGACGTACGATAAGCATAGAAGTGATCAATCCCAATCCAGAACCCTGTTGTTCATAGATATTCCTGTCGAATTGATTGAAAGCACCCACTTCTGATAACTTTTCAAACGGGAAACCGATGCCTTCGTCCTCGATTTTGACTATAAGAAAATCTTCAGATGAACCAATCGTCACTTTGACAGGTGTACCAATTTCAGAAAATTTAAAAGCGTTGTCAATAAGCTCACGCAGGATGTACTCAAAATCATCTTTCTCTATGTTGATTTTGACATCAATACAATCCAATTGAAGGTCATTTAAACGATGATATCGCTCCGCAATCCGACTCGTGATCATCTTGACCAAGTCCAGAATTTCCAGATCGGCCGACACAATGGTAACTGATTCCTTGTCGATGATAAACTTGGAATATTGGAGGTAATTTTCAATCAAGGTATAAAGGCGCTTGCCACTTTCTTCGATGATTCTAGCCATCTCTTTGATTTCGGCCCGGGTTAATGAACCGTCATCTTCATGCAGGATGCTTGAGAAACCAAGAATTCCCTGAAGAGGTGTGATCAATTCATGTGGCAATACAGTTATAATTTTGTTTTTCAACTGATTCAGCTTTTCTGCAATGATGGAACTAATGGATGCTGATTTTTCAAGACGTACTTTGATGGAGTTAATGATTTCCTCCATGGTGACAGGCTTGATCAGGTAATCATCCGCACCATACACCGACATGCCTTTCCTTAACTCATCCTGTTCTGCGACAGCAGTTAAAAAAATGAAAGGGATAATCATTGTGTTGACATCCTCTGCCAATTTCTTTTTTACACTGAAACCATCCAGACCGGGCATGAGAATGTCGCTCAAGATCAAATCGGGTTTTATTGTCAAAGCCTTCTCCAAACCCATGACCCCATCATTCGCACTGAAAACCAGAAAGCCCTCCAATGTCAGCGCCTCACAGATGATTTTTCTTAGATGATCGTTGTCGTCAATGACCAAGATCTTCTTTTTATTGGTTAAGTTTTCCATTCTCTTCAAGCAACATGCGTTCACTTGACACAAAACTAAACCAATTAAACCTCTCCGTCTGTATTCAAATATGGACAAAACAGGGACAAGAGTCAATTCATTTCCATTGTTAATCCATTCTAGAGTACAAGGAAATTGTTGGCATATGCAACGAGTCAAATAAGCGATCCCCAAAAAACAAGGTCACGTTGCCCCATAGATCCGAGACATTTCAAAGCACCAACTCGAAGCAAAGTCCATGACTACTTGCAAACAATTAATTAAAGGGAGTCTATATCAACCGCGCCTATGAAGGGAAGATGGAAGAATCATGGCTCAATTGGGCAGTCCCAATGGCATGGGTTCTAAAACTTTAAACAGACAGAAAGGGAATGTGAGGTCCAATGCCTCAGTATTCAAACATCGCCTGCCCAATTGACTAAAGCAGAGTTACAATAGCATGGATACCACATAGTGGTGGTTCTGCAGGCCATTGGTGGCAATTTCTCAATACCACCCACAAAGATCTGATTCAGGATGGAATGAAAGACAAGACAGAAAGTTTAGAGGATGGGTGCTATTTCTTTATTTTCCGAACGCTGATCGCAAATGCCTGGGCAGGATTTTTGACCAAAATCTGGTCAATTTCCTTGGCGGAGAAACCCTCACCCATCAGGAGCAACACCGATGATGTAAAGATATCGCTGAAGGTATGGATGTTCCCACCCTTCGGTTGACCCGGATGGTACCAACCTGCGTGCTGAGAAAGCAAGATATGATCGATGTCGCGGGTTGCACGCAGCAATGCCGTCGGGTTGACCAATCGGCTTCCTGTGACCACGTCGGATTGAATTTCATCGTAGGCAATCCATGTTCCCATTTTTGAGATGTGCATGATCTTGTTTATGGTGGATTCTCCAAATGCATGTCCCCATACAAAAGCAGAGGGATCCACACCGTATTGTTTCAAAACAGCGAGTTGTGCCAGTGCTGTATTGGCAGAACCTGTGATGGAGACGATGGTCAATCCGGTTTCCAAGTGGGTTAAACAAGCAGCTGCGATCAGTTTTTTATCGATATCGGAAAGAACCGCATTACCCATTCCAATGTTGATGAAACCAGGTTTGATACCCGTGTTTCCTATCCCGTGTTTGGCTTCATTGATCCACAACTGAGCGATATCTTCGGCAGCCATCTCTCCTATTTCTTTCGGAAGGTGGATACCATTGTCGGTTGCAAACCACCCTGTTCCCGTCAAGATGTTTAATCCCGTTTGTCGCGACAACTCCGCAAGTAACTCGGGATCCCTGCCCATAAACTCCGGGGTACAATCGACAAAAGTCTTGACTTTGTATTGCTTGAGTTCCTCAAGAAAAGGTTTCATCCGAAGTATGACCGAATCCCTGACATAACGATTGACATGTTGTGAGTCGAGAGGTGCCGAATCCATCAGGATGTGCTCACGAGGAAGGGTTATCCCCATATCCTTTGCAAGGACAGGTCCTGTGACGGTCATGATCTGAACTTGTTCTTTCCTGCAGGAAGAAAAAATCAGGAAAACAAACAAGATGTTGACAGAAATCAGATGAAAGAGCTTCTTCATTTCGTTTGGCTTCGTTTAGTTGGGTACGAATATAAGCGCTTCGTTTCAAAACCAAAAACCGGAAAGGACAATTTATCCAACTAATTTACATAACGTTTGCAAGCAGATATTCAAGTGGATACATCTAGAAAACAGCATTTGTTAACTATTTTTTAAATAATGTTAAAAAAATGTAAAATTTTTTTTGACTTTTTGAAGGCAAGTTGTTATCTTTGATTAACTAAACTATTGCACAATTGCTTATTGAAGAAAATGAGGATCGTCGCCCGGCGTTTTCCCCTTTTCGACCCACACTAAAATATCCAGATCGGCTTGCGATTGCGACATAACTATTGGCGTATCGTTCTTCTATTTTTATTAACCAATCTTAATGTCTTGATTTATGAAACAAAAAAAACTGATTTTTCTGCCTGGGGAGAAATGGGTCAGAATGATTCTAACACTTGTTCTTCTGATGGGTTTGACGACCGGTTTGGCTTTCGCACAAAAGGCGATCTCCGGTAAGGTAACGGACGAATCGGGAGCCCCGATTCCCGGCGTTTCCGTCGTTGTCAAGGGAACAACTACCGGTACAATTTCGGATGTTGATGGAAAATACTCGCTCACTGTTCCTTCAGGCAATCAGGTATTGGCCTTTTCTTTTATTGGAATGGTGTCACAGGAAGTTCCGGTCGGCCAAGGTAATGTTCTGAATGTTACCATGAAAAGTGAAAATATCGGAGTGGAAGAGGTTGTGGTCGTTGGTTATGGAACACGTCTGAAAGAACAGCTGACAGGTTCCGTTTCTACCGTTTCCGACAAGCAGTTGAAAACATCCAGTGCACCAAGCGTGGTTTCCCGTATGCAGGGCCAGGTTTCAGGGGTTGTGGTTACTTCCAGCAATACCCCGGGCGCTGATGCAACGATTCGCATCCATGGTATCGGAACAGTTAACGACGCTGCACCGCTTTATGTGATTGATGGTGTTCCGGTAGGTCCAGGCAACAACCTGAA
>JAJTBP010000241.1 GCA_021286825.1 Marinilabiliales bacterium
CAGGTTTACAAGGGTGACCTGATGCTCCTCAATGGCCGTAACCTGGGAGGATAAGATCACCTTTAGTGTTCCGTTCTTTTGGGCATCCTGCAGTAGTTCGCTGTTTTTCGCCTTAATGCGCGAGAAGGCATCTCCCCGGTAGGAGAGGGTTACCTGGTTTTCATTGGCCAGCAGGAGGGCAGATTCGATGGCAGAATCTCCTCCCCCAACCACCAGGATTTTGTTGTTTTGGATGGTTTCCGGTTCCATCAGTTTGTAGGCTACTTTGGAACTCTCTTCTCCCGGAACCCCCAATTTCCTGGGTGATCCTCGTCGACCAATGGCCAGCAAGACATTGCGGGTCAAGAAAGTTTCCCCATGAATGGTCTTCACCGCAAACACCCCTTTGTCTTGCGTGATGGAAACCACTTTTGATTTTTCCCGCAAATCGATTCCATTCGTTGAGATAACCTCCTTCCAGAGATCCAGCAACACCATTTTGTTGGTTTCGTGCAGTTTTACCTTTCCATAAAGTGGAAGATCCATGGCTGAGGTCATGACAATTTTGGCCCTGGGATAGGTAAGGATTGTGCCCCCCAGTGAGTCCTGTTCCAGGAGGAGTGCCTTCAATTTGTTCTTTCGCGCCATCAATGAGGCGGCGATGCCCGCAGGACCAGCACCCACAATCACGAGGTCAAAATCGGCCTTCAGGCCTCTGTCCAGTTTGCGGCTCAGGTTTTCGACGGCTTGTTTTCCCTGCTCCACCGAATTGCGAATGAGACCCATGCCGCCCATCTCTCCTGCGATGTAAATTCCGCGCACATTGGATTCGAACGAAGCATCGACATGGGGTAGATCTACTCCCCTTTTTTCGGTACCGATGCAGAGGGAAATGGCCTGAACCGGGCAGGCGTGAAAACAAGCGCCATGTCCGATGCACCGGGAGGCGTTGATGATGGTGGCCTTGCCATTGCTGATGCCAATGATGTCTTTTTCCGGACAGGCCTTGATGCAGGCTCCGCTCTTGATGCAACTGTTGACGTCAATCACCGGATGAAGGGTCACAGGTTCATAAAGGCCCATCTGCTTGGCCAGCACAATTTTATCGTTGACAATCCGTGAGTCACGGGATTGCTTGAAGAGGTAGTAACCGACCGTTACCAGGATAAATAGGGTAACTGAGCCATAGACGAGGAGGTTTGTAAGCAGTTGATCCATTGTTCAGAAGATCCATTTGTATCCAAAAGTGACAGAAATCAAAACATGTACAATCATGACAACCAGCATGATCAGGGCAAAGGGAAGGTGGGCAACATGCCAGTAGGAGAACAGTCGCTGCATTTGAAAAAGCCGGGCTATCTTCTTGCGGAGCGAGAGTTGTTCCTGGATGAGGTCGACAATCTCCCTGATTTTTTTGGGAGAGACTTTTTGCGCTTTGAGTTCGGTTTTCAGTCTTTTGATGGAGAGGTGGTCGTTTCTTTTGGGATCTCCTACACCATTGTTTTCAAGTTGATTTCCGAACAACGACTGAAAGGAACGAAAGCGGGGATCGTCCACCGGGATGACTTGCTGAACCTGATCTTTCAGACGACTCAGCTGGTCTTCCAGTTCGTTCATGGTTAGCTCATTGCCTTCGATGGTCCTGGGTATTTGAAGGTATACATATCGGCCGGCGATTCCACTGAGCAGAACTGTGACCATGCTCCAGAAACTCACGGCTACAATTCCGCCAAATTTGAAGGTGGTATGGAAGAGCACCAGAATCGGACCCAAGGTGCAGAGGAAAATGTGGAATTCGAGCCAATGCTTCAACATCCCAAACCTTGAGAAGGAACGAAAGCGTTTGCGAATCATGTAAGTGGAAACACCGGTCAGAATCAGTAAAGAACCCATGATGCCCAAGCCATGACCCATAAACCCGCTGGCCTTCAGTGTCTGGTTGAGGGGGTGGAAGGGTCGCTCTTCAAGCGGAAGGGTATAATATCCATATCCGTACCAGATGAGCCACAAGGCAATGGCAACAGTGGTCAAGGCAAAAAAAGTCAGGATGATCCGATGAATGAGCGTTTCTTTCATGATTTAATTAAATTGGATGGATGAAATTTACCTTTTGCCATTGTCAGAAAACAATTTGTATTATCACCTTCCAATATTTAGGTTATAAGCCTCCTTGCTAACATTCATGGGTTTTGGGGTATCCATCAAATGTAATGAATTATATGAAAAAACTGACATATGTCATATCTTAGTTTGGGCAATTGAAAAGTTTGATTCAATTTTCTCTAGCGTAGCTCAATTTGGTTCATGGAACGATATATCTTTTGTAATCATTTGCTTTATTGACTGTTATTTGTCGACGCCATTCCGCTATACGCTCTCCTTGCCCAAGGAATCCAATGCTTATCCTCCGTAACTGTTTCTGTCCGCATCCTCTAAAAAGCACGAAGAAGATGGATGGTAAAGTCTTTTAAGGAATGCATAAAGTCCAATTGAGCAATATTCTTTTCGTAATAAAGTTATATGAGCTACCCAAAATCCCCCCGAACGATCTGCCCTTCGTAGGGAAATGGAGAGACTAAGAATAGGTTGTTGGTGGTCACCAAGAACATTCTATCCGTTTCATGAGGGATAGTCTTTTCATATCAATAGCTCTTTTGTCAATGGAAAATTCTCAATTGTGAAACCAGGTAGACTGAAACTTGCATGCAAAATATAAAAAGGAAGAACCGCTGCAGGAATATTATTGTGGACATTATGTGGACAAGCAAAAATTTTAACGAAAGATCTGTGCAGGAGCTTGGGAATGTGGTGCTTTAACGGGTATAAAACCCATCCAATTTCTGGTGAGCTTGACAGAAGTTATTTTCGGCTGCATGGGAACTTTGGTTGATAATCCTGCATGGTTGTCCCTTTTCAGTTACTGAAGATTCGATTTCTCGCGATCTGAAGCGAGAGGCATAATTTTTCATCCGTTTGTAGCACGATCCATGGGATTGTACTACTTTTATGGTTAAGCTGATTTTGTCTGGACACTTCGGTCAACCTGAAAACCTCTTCCGATGCAAAAGTTTCTATTGATGATGGCGTTCTCTCTTTTCCTGGGGAGTGCGCTAAAGTCCCAAACGGTGATCTCGGGCGTTGTGACCGACTCCCTGAAGGCACCCATCCCCTTTGCCGCCGTTTTTCTCTCCAAAACAACGATCGGTACCACCACCAATGCCAACGGTGCCTATACGCTCACCATTCCGCAGCCTGGCGAATATGAAGTGGCAGCATCCTGTGTGGGCTACAAGGGTTTTTTGAAGCCATTCTCTGCAGATGGGAAGCCCCACACCCTGGACATACGACTATCGGTGAGTTCTGTTCAGATAGAGGAGGTGACGGTGCAGGCGAAGAGTAACCACCGGATAAAGAATGTAACCGCCATGGCAGATCTGCTTTTGGGACAAGGCCAGAATGCAGAAAACAGCAAGATCCTCAACGAAGACCAGTTGTTTCTGACCAGGGATCCGCAAAGCGGTGTAGTGAAGGGGCATTCTCTCAGACCGCTGGAGGTTGAAAACCGTTCCTTGGGGTATATGCTTTTCTACGAACTGACCGATTTTTTCTTTGATCCTTCGATGAAGTTGCTTCGATTCAGTGGCAACTATTACTTCAAGGAGATGACCGGTTCCCCGAAAGAGAAGAAGAAGTGGGCGTTACATCGACTTCAGACCTATTACGGATCGCGGATGCACTTTCTCAGGGCCCTTTTTGCCGATTCGCTGAAGCAGCAGCAGTACAATCTGACCAATTGTGAAATCGAGAACGTGGTGGGGAAAAGCGGGATAGTTTCGCAGAAAGGACATTCCATTGTTGAGAACCGAATCCGGTTGGATCGCTCGGAGCGACAAATGATCCTCAATTCTGACAAACCCTTGTGGATTCGGTATTTCGACAACAAACCAGAGCTTTCGCAGGAATTGATCGGTTTTGAGCCCCATCTGGTGGAGTCGCTTCTTCAGCTGACTGCAAGGGTTACCGTCTACCGTGATGGCAGGGTCGACAATCCCTATGCGATGACCTGGAGTGGAGAGATGGCTGAAGAGCGGTTATCGGATCTCCTTCCTTTCGACTTCATGCCTCCGGTAACCGGTCATTCGGAAGAAGGTACTTTGGCTGAGCGATCCGCGGAAGCGATATTTTTCGATCATTTGAAGGAGAAAGGTTGCAGAGATCAGCTCTTTCTGCATGTGGACCGGAATCTGTACCTACCCGGAGACACTCTTTTTTTCCAAGCCTATGTTCGGGACCGGAAAACCGGTCAGTTTGGTTCTGAAAGCAGGGTTCTGTACCTTCTGTTGTTTGATGCCAAGGGAGAAAAGGCCGATAGTGCACGGTTCCGAATCAACAATTTTACCTCCTCGGGTTACCTGACATTTCCGGAGCATGCGGTGCCCGGAGTCTACCATCTTGCGGCCTTCACCTCTGCCATGCAACAGGAGGATCCTTCGGCTGCCTTTCAGATGGACCTGAGGGTTCGTGAGTCTGAAGAACTGCCACAGCAGGTGGTTTGTCGTTTCAACAAGGATCTTTATCATCCGTCCGACACTCTGGAACTTTCTGTGGAGGTGACGGATCGGGCCGGTAACGCCATTACAGGCCAGCGGGTCAATTGTGGATTGTTATTCGGGAAAGGACGGATGAAGTCGGACGAAGCCAATACCAACAACCGGGGAGAGTCGTTTTTTCGGTGGATCCTGCCGGATACCCTGCATTTGCAGCCCCAAATCAAAGTCTTTCTCAAACAGTCTTCCGGTAAATTTCTTTCGGCGCGTGAGCTGACCGTCCCCTGGGAGGTTGGATTTGCCGGTCTTGCCTTTCTTCCCGAAGGAGGCACTTTCATCGAGGGAATCCGGCAAAAGGTGGCTTTCAATGCCACCGATCTGAGGGGGGAACCGGTCCCTGTCACCGGTCTTCTCAAAAACAGTGCCGGTTTGATTCTGGATACGATCCGCTCCGGAGCCTATGGTCCGGGTTCATTTGTCTGCCTGGCCAAGGAGGGATTGACAGTCGAACTGCTGTCGGGCGGCGGACAGCAACGCATCTGGCCTCTGCCACAACCCACGGAAAAGGGTTTTACACTGGCTGTGACAAAAAGTGATTCGGTGACCTTGGCATTGGATGTGGAAGAGGGGCGCTACAGGGGAGAGCAACTGACAATGGCCGGGTTCATCAATGGTACTCCTTTCTTTTCAAGGGAGATCACCTTGAGCAGGAAGGTTCATCTCTTGCTCCGAACAGAACAATTGCCATCGGGGATCGCCGAATTTG
>JAJTBP010000242.1 GCA_021286825.1 Marinilabiliales bacterium
AATACTCATGAATCCTTACAGCAGTATTGAAAGCGCTCTGAAAGACAGTCAAATCCGAATGCGAAGTGATTAATTTTTCCATTTGGTCAAACTGTTGTGGTATTGTAGAATTTGTCGATTTTTCAGATGATTTCAAAATCCACAACCCCAAAACTCCTCATTCCCCCACCGTTTCACTCCCTTCAATCCCTTCAATCCCTTCAATCCCTTCAATCCCTTCAATCCCTTCAATCCCTTCACTCCCTTCACTCCCTTCACTCCCTTCCATCAAATAATTCCTATCTTTGCCCCGAAAGCAGACCGTTCTGTCGCCCTGCTTCGGTGGGGAGGAAAGTCCGGGCAACACAGGGTACCATGTTTCCTAACGGGAAGGCGGGCGTGAGCCTGCAGCAATGTAACAGAAAATAACCGTCCTGGTTTCGGCCGGGACAAGGGTGAAAAGGTGGGGTAAGAGCCCACCGGTGGTTGTGGTGACACAGTCAGCCGTACATCTCATGGGTTGTAAGGCCAAATATACTGCATGTCCGAAAGGAGGGAGGCTACCCGTTTCCCGATGGTTCCTGACGGAATCTCCTTGCAGGGGGTAGGCTGCACGAGGCGGATGGTGACATTCGTCCCAGATCAATGGCAGAATGCAAAACAGAACCCGGCTTACAGGTCTGCTTTTTTTTTACTTTTGTCAGACAGGCATGCTCCTGCCGACAAATGATTGCCTATGTACAGGAACCTGACCTTGATTCTACTCATGCTGCTGCCCGGATTCTTGCTGGCACAGCGTAAAAGTGACCTCCCCGGGATGTGGGTTACCTATGATTCCTATGCGCAGACGGGTAAAGTCGTTCCTTTCTGGTTACGATCCAACCAACAGGGTTATCTTGACGGCTCAGGCAATCAGGCTCAGCTCTTTACCCTGGGGTTTGCAAAGGGGCTGGATCCGGAATCGGATGAAAAGAGTGAATGGACTTATGGCGGAACCTTTGTCGCGGGCTATTCCGATCGGACCTACGTGCAACCCAATCAATACTGGCTGGGACTCCGTACCGGGAAATTTGTGTGGAAAGTCGGTGCACAATCTGATCCCCTGCTTTATGGTGGATTGTCCTCTTCGAATGGAAACATCGATGCGTCAAACAATGCCCGTCCGGTACCTTCTTTCAGTTTTTCAACCAACGGCTTCATTCACTATCCTTTCCGGAACGGATGGTTCAGTTGGAAGGCCATGTATGCAGAAGGGATGATGTGGGACAACAACTTTGTAGAAAATGCTCACCTGCACCACAAGAATCTTTACATGAAGTTTGACCTAAGCAAGGAGTGGGACTGTACACTGGGTCTCGAACACTATGTTTTTTGGGGTGGAGTTTCCCCGTATTACGGACAATTTCCTTCGTGGAGTGAATACCCAAGATACGTTCTGGGCATGGCCGGAAATGAGGAGGCAACCTTAAGCGATCAAATCAATGTGGCTGGGAACCAGTTGGGCTCCTATAAATTGGAAATTCGGCGGAAAGCGGATGATCAGGAGATCTCCTTCTATTGGATCCACCCTTTCGAGGACCGATCCGGTGTCGAGATGGTGAACGTTGTGGATGGGATTTGGGGGCTCCAGTGGAATTCCCGATCGGGACCAGCATTTCTCACGGGTTGGCTTTATGAATGGATGTACACACTTAACCAAAGTGGCGATCCGCATGAAAATCCAATCAGGGGTGGAGATAATTATTTCCTTCATGGAGAGTACCAATCTGGCTTTACCCACTATGGAAAAATGATGGGATCCCCTCTCTTTTTGCCTGCATTCAACAGCCAGGGTGTTGCGATAGGTTTAGACGGCACTCGTCTCTGGATGCATCATCTGGGTGCAAAGGGATACCTGACGGAAGATCTCCAATGGAAAGCCCTGGTGACCTATGCCAGAAATTTCGGTACCTATTCAAAGCCCCTCAATCCTACCGAGGACCAGATCTCTGCTCTGTTGGAATTCAACTATGGATGGCGTAAGATGCCGGTGACCTTCTTTGGTTCGGTGGCCGCGGATTTTGGCGATAGGTTGGGCAACAATGTGGGGATCCATCTGGGATTCCGGTGGCAGTCGTTCGAGGATCCTTCACCTTTTGGCAAGCGTCGGTTCAACAGCCGGCCCTACAAACGGTTTCCCACCTCCAGAAACTTCTTTTGATCGCTTTTCCGGACGGAAATCGGCGATTCTCCCAAAATCCAAAATGCTATCTTTGTGCAATTTTCATCCTTGCCCTGTGCGGATTTTCAGACGAACAACATGAGTCTTTCAACCTATCAGTCCCTTTCGATTGCCGAATACGGCTATGAACTGCCGGAATCGGCCATTGCCAAGTATCCTTTGACGGAAAGGGACAGCTCCCGATTGCTCCAATGGAAAGAGGGAGTGATTACCCATCATTCATTCTCCGATCTTTCCCTTTTGATCCCCTCCGGATCCTTGTTGGTATTCAACAACACCAGGGTCATCCAGGCACGTCTGCATTTTGTCAAATCCACCGGGGCCCGCATTGAAATCTTTTGTCTGGAGCCCATTCACCCCTCCGACTATGCACAATCGCTTGGAGCCCAATCTTCTTGCCGTTGGAAATGCCTCGTGGGTAATCTGAAAAGGTGGAAAGAGGGTCCATTGGAGCTGACGGTCCTTCCTGAAGCAGCGGAATCCGACGTTTCAGACGCTGTCTCAGCAGATGTACCCGGAAAGGGTAAAAATTCCGGACTCAAACTATGTGCATCATGCCTGGGCGAGATCGATGGCGGTTTTGACATTGAGTTCAGTTGGGACAACGACCATTATTGTTTTTCTGAGGTACTGGAGCTGGCCGGGAAAATCCCCATTCCTCCCTATTTGAACAGGGAGGCGGAGGAAATTGATTTTTCGGTTTATCAGACGGTCTATGGCAAAATCAAAGGTTCGGTGGCTGCTCCTACCGCCGGTCTGCATTTTACCGATCCACTCTTGGATAAGCTCAGTGCGAAGGGAATCGGGATGGATGAGGTGACCCTCCACGTGGGCGCCGGAACTTTTCAACCGGTGAAAGGAGAGAAATTGGGCGAACACGCCATGCATACGGAACATTTTGTCGTCAACCGATCCACCTTAACTCATCTGTTGAATCATCCGGAGGAGGTGATTGCGGTGGGTACCACATCTGTCAGGACGCTGGAAAGTATCTACTGGATCGGGTGCCAGCTAATGAAGCGGGATGTCGGGCCAGTGGAACTGCATGTGGATCAATGGGAACCTTATCGTGAAGAGCGGGTTCTTCCGGATGTCGGGGAGGCAATTCAGGCTATTTTGAAGTGGATGGAGCGTCATCGCCTGCAACAGCTTCATGCCGCTACCCAAATCATGATCCTCCCAGGCTACCGTTTTCGCATCATCAAAGGATTGGTAACCAATTTTCACCAACCCCACAGTACCCTCTTGCTGCTGATTGCTGCCATCTTGGGAGAAGCGTGGAAGGAGGTCTATCAAACGGCCCTTTCTTCGGGTTATCGGTTCCTAAGCTATGGGGATGCCAACCTCTACTGGATTCCTTCCGGATCCTGAAGGGAGTTTTGGATGAAAGTAAGCCGGTTTCAGCGACGCAGGATGACAAGGGTGGCACCAAAACCATATTCCCGAAAGGATGCATCCTGGAAAGGAAACTTTTTGTATTTGCGCTGAAGTTCGCCTCGAAGCTCCTTTTTCAGCACTCCGTCTCCAACCCCATGGATAAAGACAACCCTTTTGATGCCGGATAAGATGGCTGCCTCCATCTCTTTTCTGAAGGCCTCCATCTGATGCTTGAGCATGTCCGCATTTGTCATGCCTGCCGTATGATCCAGCAGCTGTTGGATGTGCAGGTCAACCTCTTTCAATTCAGGGACCGGAAGCTTGGATGAAGGTTTGGTGGTCTCCTCCTTTCCCATGGCAATTTGACGCAAATCCTTGTCCGTCAGTTTTTCCAACTCTGCTTTCAGGGGATGATCGACAAGACTGATCAACAATGCCGGCTTCTCAAAGTACCGGTTCTTAACAAAGGAATTGGGTTTGTAGAACTTCAGGGGTGAAATCCGGACCTCCTTTTGAATCGGCTCCTCCAACGTTGTTCCGTTTTTCCTGAAAAACATCAACTGAAAACAATAGGCTGGCAGCTCGCTGTGCTTCCCCGGGAGGATGCTCTCCAATGAAACCTTGGTATTGGATTCCAGAAAGCCGGCATCAATTGTAACGTAGGTGGATGAATCATATAGGGAAAAGTGGTACATCAAGGTGTAATTGCAGTCATTGACCAGGTAAAGTTCAATCTTGCCAGCCGGTGGATTGCCGGGATTTTCTGCCACTCCTGCAAAAAGAAATGAGGGTTCATCATTGCCACGGAGTTGGTTGACCTCTTGAAATGCCTTGTTCCGGGAGACTTCCTGGGGTACCCCCTGTTCCATTTTTCTATCCTCTGACCGACCGCTCGATGCATGTACATCGGAGGATTGCTCCACGACCACCAAATTGCGGATATAGGTGGGGATTTCAAATCCATCTTCCGTCTCTACACTTACCATCTCTTTGTTGAGAATGGCAGTGACTTTACCGCCTCCTACATCGTTGAGGAATCGTACCACGTCACCTGGTGCTATTTGTTTTTTGGACATACTCAATATCTTTTTGATTGGAATGAAATGTTTGGGAAGAGCCCCTGTTTCCTGGCAAAATCAGTTGAAAAGTGGGTCCGTTCTCTCTTATTTTTTATGATGTCCTGTTGCCACCAGGTAGAAGACCACTCCTCCTGTCAGAGAGCCAAAACTGTTAGCCAGTTCATCGGTCCACTCAAAACTGCGTCCAAGTGCCAATACTTTTTGGGATTCTTCCATAAACAACCCCCAAAGGACTACTACCAACAGAATCAGCAAGATGCGCATCGGCTTTTGGTCAGCATAAGCCGTCCAGCACAAGAGCAGGGTCAATCCAAAATACATGAGAAAATGGACTACTTTGTCAAAATTGGGCATGACCTCGACCTTTGGAATATCTTCCGGAGGCATCAGCGACAGAAAAGCGATGATGGCCACATAGAAGATCAGCAAGGCGATCCGAACCTGAAGCGGCAATCGAAAGAGGAATCTTAACATGTGACAAAAGTAGACAATCTCACGGAAATCCTCGCACATCATTTTGGAGTCGAACACCCTGGTGAAACATTTCATTTGACTCGGCTGAACGAAACCTTCTTCAGTCTTTTCGGTTTAATGTTGCAAGGGGTTTT
>JAJTBP010000243.1 GCA_021286825.1 Marinilabiliales bacterium
GGGGTGGCCATCGCTTATTGTTCCAATGGCATCAATTATCCGATGAACGACATCCTCATCGGCGTACTCAGCATCTGTTTCGGCAAACCCTACCAATTGCCCGACTTTTCAAAGAAGCCCATGGTGGTTGACAATCTGGAGCCCTACAAGGGAGTCTATGCCAGCAAACAACTTCCCTTGAAGCTAACCATTGCCAGTCAGGGGAATCAGCTTACCGCACAAGGCACCGGACAACCCGCATTCCCTCTGGAGCCCTCGGACAAGCATACTTTTCGGTTCGACAAGGCAGGTGTTGTGATCGTTTTTGACCCGGACAAGGGAACGCTAACCCTGAAACAAGGAGGAGGAGAGTTCCTTTTTGAAAGGGAGAAATAGCCGGATTAGGTTTTGAAAAAGGGAGAAAAGATCATCGGACTTTTCTCCCTTTTTTTTAACTGCTCTTCGTCAGACTGCGGATCACCTTAAACTCTGAGAGAAATTCACTCGCGATGGTTCGAAGGACCGTATAGGCCGGTATTCCCAGGATCATTCCGGGTATCCCGGCAAGGCTGCCGGCGATCATGGTAACGAAGAATATTTCAAGCGGATGGGCCTGAACACTGTTGGAGAAGATGAGGGTCTGTATCACCATGTTGTCGATGAACTGAACGATCATCACCACCACAAGGATCAACCCCATCAGCGGCAGTGTTACATCAACAAAACTGGCGTTGAGATTGCTGGCCACCGCGACCACCAGGGCAAACAGGGCCCCAATCCAAGGACCAATATAGGGAATGACGTTGATCAATCCGGCGAATACCCCCACCACTACGGCATGCGAAAATCCCAATCCAATGACCGTGAATCCAATGGTGGAAAGGACCATCACACTGGCCATCTGAAGCAGCAGTCCGACCAGGTACCGCCTGATCAGCTGACCAATTTCACGGATGAGTTTCTCCACCCGTTCGGAATATTTGTCGGGTGATAGCACCAGGATCCAACTTCCGAACAGTCCATCCTCCTTCAGAAAAAAGAAGAGAATGAAGGACACGGAGAAGAACATCAGGAAGAGGTTGCCTACAACGGTCGCGATGGATCCAAAAACGGAGGTCACTTGTCCAAAATTGACAAATCCCGTCAGTTGGGTTTTGGCATACTCTTCCAGATTGCCCGATTGGGTGATGTTGGAGATGAGGCTTGGATACCTGGCAGCCAACTGTTCGTAGGAAACCTTGAGGTAGTTGACAATCTCGGGGATGTTGATGTTCGACAGTTGCTGAACTTCCGAGACCACCATGGGGATCAGAAAACTGAAGAATGCAATGAAACCTGCCCAGAGGGTGATCAGGGTGCAGACAGCGGCTCCGGTTTCGCCCATCTGGAATCTGCCGAACCGGATCTTTAGAAACTTCCGCGTGAGGGGTGATCCCACCAGCGACATGACAGCGGCAATCAGGATGTATGCCACGATGTTGGTCATGTAATAACAGAGCAATCCGAAGAGAATGAGGGCCACGATGACGATGGCCGTTCTGAGTCTGTGATCCATAGCTGATCGATATTGGGGGGCTGGTTGTGTAAGGTCATCCGAATCCTGAGGGACCAGGGCGGATCGCAGCCGATAATTTTCACTAAGGTATGAAATCTTTTCAAAATCAGATTTCTGACCTCCAAACCATTTTACGGACCGGCGATCAGATTTGCCCTGGTTAACCCAACAAACGAACCCCCTTCCCAGAATCAGGGTGTTTTCTGCCTACCGTTGCCAGTGTGCTCAGCCACAGGCGCTATCCGTCCGTTTTCGAAAATTCAAACAAATTAATCTAATGAACTGAAAGTCAATAAATTACAATTTGCAAAGTTCAAAATTGTTACTATCTTCGCCCCGATATTTAGCGGTTTTTAACATTTATTGTGATTCATTAAAATGGTTTGACTTCCTCCGGATTTTGTTTGTTAGCTATGGCTTTCAAGGGTTTACAAATAAAATTTTGGGAAGTTTGGTGTATTGTAAAGCGTCGCACCGCAAGTGTTTTAGGAATTCCAAACGTGAGAAACTGTTTCCGAAAATATATTTCAAATTCTTAGAAATTAAATTGTATGAAAAAACTTTTCGCAACTGCGGGGTTCCTGATCTGTTTTGGCGTTGTTTATGCAGGCGGTCTGCTGACAAACGGTAATCAAAGTGCGCAATACATCAGAATGTTATCACGCAATGCTTCTACAACTTACGATGCTGTCTACTTCAATCCTGCCGGATTGATGAAGATGGACAATGGTTTTTACATTTCGGTTCAGAACCAGACGCTGGTTCAAACCAAAACCATTCTCAGCGGGTATCCTTTGTTGAACAACTCAACCTACGAGGGAGAGGTAAAGGCACCTGTTTTTCCGACGGCTTTTGCCATCTACAAAATGGATAAGTTCGCCTTTTCACTTGGTCTCGGACCGAACAGCGGTGGGGGTAGCGCAGAGTACAAGACTGGTTTGCCCTCCTTTGAAAAGAGCATCTCCAAACTGGTTCCCGGCTTGGCAGGATTGTCCAAACTGGGACAGAATGTTACCAAATACAGTTCAGACATCTATTTCAATGGGGAATCTGTATTTTGGGGCATCCAGGCTGGCGTCTCCTACAAGGTCAATGAAAAGGTCTCTGTTTATGGTGGATTGCGATATGTACCGGCTACCAACAAGTACAATGGATACATTAAGAATATCCAGGTGATGGCCAACGGTACTTTCAAGAATGCAGCCAGTTACCTGAACAACGATGTTAGTCCGCTGATGAAAAACCTTGCCAACCAACAGACGGCAGCAGCCTCTAGTGTACAGCCCATCATCAGTGCCGGAGCCGGAGCCTATACTTTGGCCCAATTGCAGGGTGCCGGTTACATTTCTGCAGCCCAGCGGTCGCAGCTGGAAGGTGGATTGACCAGTCTGGGTCTGACCTCCGCCCAGATCGGTGCGATGTCGGTAACAGCCGTTCAAGCTGCCTTTACCTCGGGTGCTGCCACGCTGAACGGTCAGGCCGCTGCCATGACCGCAACGGCCGCCTCTCTGGCCGATAAAAATGTGGATGTCAAGCAAACCGGTACGGGTTATACTCCGATCCTTGGCGTCAACCTCTCCCCTGTGGAAGGATTGAACATTGGTATCAAGTATGAATTCAAAACGAAGCTAACCTTGACCAATAGTTCCAAGGTCGATGATACAGGCATGTTCCCCGACAAGGCTGAAACATCCAGCGACATTCCGGCCATCTTCTCCATTGGAGCGGATTACCGCCTGACACCCAAACTGAATGTCATGGTTTCTTACAACAATTACAATGACAAGGGCGTTGACTGGGGCAACAACATCTACAAAGAGGCAAGGACGATCTCCCACAATGGATTTGATTTTGCCATCGGTGCCCAGCGCGAAATTTTCAAAGGTGTGGCCATCAGTTTGGGATACCTTCGCACGGAGAATGGTGTAACAGAACAATATCTGAGTGATTTCAGTTTCTACAGCAACTCAGATACCTACGGCGGTGGATTCGAATTGAAACCGATGAAGAATTTGGTCATTGACCTGGGCGCACTTTATACCCACTATGACAACGCACCGAAGTTGTTCAAGGATGCCGATGCAACCATCGGAAACTATGTGGAAGAGTACAAGAAACACAACATTGGATTCTCCATTGGCCTTGGCTATCATTTTGGAGGGAAATAATCCGTATGTCAACCCATCAGAACAGGCTGTCCGCACTGCGGATGGCCTGTTTTTTTTAGGGAGAATCATGGAAAATTGTTAGCATTGCACGCTAAACTTATTCGAACTGGGAAATCATGGAGCTGATCCAACAAATCCGATTGAATGACAAGTGGTTGAAGGCAGCCGTACTGGGCAGTCTGTGGGCTTCGGTTGAAGTCGTGGCCGGCAGTTTCCTTCACAACCTGCAGATTCCATTATCCGGAACGATCCTGACAGCCTTTGCCATCTTTCTGCTTTCGGCCTTTGTCAAATGGTGGGATGCAAGGGGTGTGGTCTGGAGAGCCGGATTGGTCTGCGCCTTGATGAAATCGGTCTCACCCAGTGCGGTGATCTTCGGCCCGATGTTGGGCATCCTCACCGAAGCCTTCCTGTTTGAAGGAATCTTGTGGCTGACGGGCAGAAATTATGTAGGGATTGCCGTTGCGGGTGCCATTACAGCCCTCACCGCCATTTTGCATAAGCTTGTGGCCCTGCTGATCATCTATGGTTTTGATTTCCTTCGTATTCTGGATGCACTCTATCTCTTTTCGGTCAAGCAACTGCACATCCCTTCTTCCGGTTCCGGTGACCTGGTTCTGCTGCTGACCTTGCTCTATCTGGTCATTGGATGGCTGGCTGCAACCGCTGGCTTTCTGGCTGGAAAACGTCATCGGCCACTGCTTTCTCCGGAGGTTTCCCCTGCAGAAATCCGCATCAATCGGGATTCCAATTTGTTTACCCATGCGGATGGTCAGCGGTATTCTGCCTGGTTGATTATTTTTCATCTCCTCGTGATGGTTTCTATCCTCGGGTTGCTGAACTTCCAAGTGACCCTGGCAGCCGCCATTGTTGCCGTCGGTTATCTGATATTTCTCCGGATGCGCTATCCCAATGCCCTACGGCGACTGGCCCGAAAGGCAGTCTGGTTTCAGTTCCTTTTTCTGACGGCCTCTGCCATCTGGATGTGGGACCTCTCCGGACTTCATCATCCCGGTGATGAGAGTGGTTGGATGATGGGGTTGAAGATGGTCTTCCGGGCCATTTTGCTTATTACCGGATTTTCCGCCATCAGCGTCGAACTGAGAAATCCGCTGATCCGCACCGTACTTTATCAACGGGGAATGGCGGGGTTGTATCAATCCGTCTCCCTGGCTTTTGCCGCATTGCCCGATCTGATTTCTTCCCTTACCGGCTCCTGGAAACAAAAATTCAGACCCTCCGATCTCCTTCGTTATTTACTAACGGCTTCCGATCAATTGATCTCACTTTTTGAGGACGAGCAACGAAAGAGACCCCCGGTCTTCATTCTAACCGGTGAAGTAGGCAGTGGAAAATCCACCCTCGTCGCAGAATGGGTCAGTCAGCTTGTGGTGCAAGGCTTCCGAGTGGAAGGTTTTTTGAGTATGGGAACAGAGACAGATGGCGTGCGGACCGGTTTTCAACTGACGAGCATCGGAACCGGTCAATCCGTCGTGTTGTGCAGCAGCACGGCCCATGAGGGATGGGAACCTGTCGGTCGTTACTACTTC
>JAJTBP010000244.1 GCA_021286825.1 Marinilabiliales bacterium
TGCGCAAGATCGATTTTGAACATCTCGATTATGACCTGCTGCAAGGCATGATCAGCCGTTCGGTGATGATCAAGAATTTCTTTGTTCAAAAAGACCCGTACGAAAAAAACATACGCAAGGCTCTCAACTTTGGTCATACGATTGGCCACGCTTTCGAGAGCCTTTCCCTGGGACAAGGGAAACCCCTGCTTCACGGACATGCCGTTGCCTTTGGAATGATTGCCGAGCTTTACCTTTCCCACCTGATCTGCGGTTTCGCAGAAGGAACCATGAATTATCTGGCCACCTGGATACAATCCGTTTATGGCCGATATCCTCTTTCGAAAGCCAATGATGATCAACTCTTTGAGCTGATGGGACATGATAAGAAAAATGAAGGGAAACGGATCAATTTTACTTTGCTGGCCTCTGTTGGCGAGGTAGAGATCAACTGCTCCTGCTCCAAGAAGCAGATCTTCGAGGCCCTGGATTATTTCCGTGAATTAAATTCCCATTCCGTATGATCATCAGATTGTCCAAAACGGATGATGCCTTGAAAGGGGAGATCCGGTTGCCGGCTTCGAAAAGCATCAGCAACCGGGCGTTGTTGTTGAATGCCCTCAGCTACTCTTCCTATCCAATCAAAAACCTTTCCGATTGTGACGACTCGGTGGTGATGAACCGGGTGTTGGAATCGGATACCAACCATTTTGACATCGGTCACGCCGGAACGGCCATGCGGTTTTTGACTGCTTACCTATCCAAGATTGTAGGGGAATGGCACTTGACCGGCTCCGACCGCATGAAGCAACGCCCCATTTCCATTCTGGTCGAGGCGCTGCGAAAGATGGGAGCGCTCATCGAATACACCGGAGAAGAGGGATATCCACCCCTCAAGATTACCGGTACAGCCTTGAAAGGTGGGATCATCGAACTGGATGGGAGCATCAGCAGTCAATACATCTCCGCCTTGCTGATGATTGCTCCTGTTGTGCAGAATGGTCTGACAATCCGTTTGTTGAACAGGATCACCTCCCGTTCCTACATCGAAATGACCCTGCAGCTGATGGAAAAGTATGGCATCCGGTCTTATTGGAGTGGCAACGAAATCCGGATCGCGCAGCAACCTTTCAAGCCGGCTCCCATCTCCGTGGAGGCCGACTGGTCGGGTGCCTCCTACTGGTATGCCATGGCAGCACTTTCCGGATCCTGTGATCTGAAGCTGGAGGGATTGTTGCTGAAGAGTCTGCAGGGAGATGCCGTTCAAGCCGAATGGTTTGAGAAATATTTCGGCATTCGGTCCCGGCAGGATGGCTCGAGCGTCAGGCTTACCCAAGGAAAGCCCATACCCCTTAGGAAACTCAGCCTCAATTTCATCGAGAATCCAGATATTGCCCAGACTTTTGCCGTTTTAGCCATTGGCAAACGTTTGCCCTTTCATTTCAGTGGATTGCAAACGCTGAAGATCAAGGAAACCGATCGGATCAGTGCCTTACAGAGGGAATGTAGCAAGTTGGGGGCACTGCTGACGGAACCGGAACCGGGGGTATTGGCCTGGGATGGTATCATCCGGGAGGATTTGAAAGAAGCCGATCCCCTGATTGCCACCTATCATGATCACCGGATGGCGCTCTGTTTTGCCCCTGCAGCCTTCTTTGAAAAGGAGATTCGCCTGGATGACGCCATGGTGGTAACCAAATCCTATCCCTCTTTTTATGAGGATCTGGAAAGAGTCGGATTTGCCGTAGAAAAGATCACTCCTTGACAACCGATACCCGCATACGAATGTTTTTCAGCGGCCTGTCGTACTTGTCGGTGGGTTGAGCGGCAATGGAATCAATGACCGAAAGTCCTTCAATCACCTCGCCAAAGACGGTATAGGCACCATCCAGATGGGGAATTCCACCGACGGTGGTATAGGCATCAACTTGTTGCGGGGTCAGCTTGACCGGATTTTTGGCCGCTTCCTTTTCGGCCATTTTTTTCAGTTTATCCATCAACTTATCGTAGCCATCCTTGTTGTGCGACATCTGGAAGAGCATGAGGGTATCAATCTTCTCCGATTTGAGCCGAAGAAAAATCCCCTCTGCCTGTCGGGCGGTCAGGTTGTATTCCAGTCCGGGAATCTCCTCTTTGGGATAAACCTTCCCTTGCGCAAGATAAAACTGGGTGGCGGAGGATCTCCTTTGCGGATTTTCCTCATCCCCATTGCGGGCTGCGGCTATGACCCCTTTTTTGTGGATGAGTCCGGGCTGAATTTCGGCCGGAACCGTGTAGTTGAGGTCACCATCCCCCAACATCTGGCCCTGAACGGCCCTTTTGGAATTGGGATCGCCACCCTGTACCATGAAACCCTTGATCACCCGATGAAACAACAGGCTATCGTACACTCCTTCCTTGGCAAGTTTTAGAAAATTGTCGCGGTGCAGGGGAGTCTGGTTATAAAGCAACACCTTCATGTTTCCGTAGGGGGTCTTGATTTCCACTACTGGTCCGTCGGGCAAGGGTTTGCTTTGTGAGAAGGAACAGGAGGTGATACCGGCGATCAACACGGCTAACAAGATTTGCAAGGCAAGCTTTTTCATGGCAGGAGGTTGTAAAATTGCGTCTTTCGCACAAAGGTAATACATTGACTGTCGTTCCTCAAACCCGTTGCTTAAATTTTGATTTTTCAGCGAATTAGCGGTTTGGGTGCACGTTGGGATGAAATATTTCAGGCTTTTCGGCGGAAAAATCATAGGGAAAGATAACTGGCTGAAGCTGTTAAAGATTACCTTTGCAGTTCCGGAAAATTGAATGAAACATGGAAAAGTTAACGTTGTACAACACCCTGACGCGCCAGAAAGAACTTTTTGAACCGATCCACAAGGATCATGTCGGGATGTATGTCTGCGGACCTACCGTCTACGGCAATGCCCATCTGGGTCACGCCCGGCCGGCCATCACCTTCGATCTTTTGTTCCGTTACCTGATGCACGTCGGCTATAAAGTAAGATATGTCCGCAACATCACCGATGTGGGGCATTTGGTCAACGATGCAGACGAAGGGGAGGACAAGGTGGCAAAAAAAGCCAGGCTTGAGGAGTTGGAACCCATGGAGATTGTGCAGCGGTACACCAACAGTTACCGTAAGAACATGTCCGATCTGAATGTGCTTTCCCCGACCATTGAGCCCACGGCATCGGGTCACATCATCGAACAGATTGGCGCCGTTCAGAAAATGTTGCAGGCTGGTTTTGCCTATGAGACCAACGGATCCGTCTATTTCGATGTGGAGCGTTACGCGAAGCAACATGCCTATGGGACATTGTCGGGCCGGAAAATTGAGGATCTCTATTCCAATACCCGAGAACTGGATGGCCAACAGGAAAAACGGTCGGGACTTGATTTTGCCCTTTGGAAAAATGCATTGCCGGAACACATCATGCGGTGGCCTTCCCCCTGGGGTGAGGGATTTCCGGGTTGGCACACGGAATGTACCGCCATGTCAACAAAATACCTCGGCACCCGATTTGACATCCACGGAGGCGGTCTCGATCTGCTATTCCCCCATCACGAGGCCGAGATAGCCCAGGGTGTGGCCTGCTTTGGCCATGAGACGGTGAAATACTGGATCCACAACAACATGATTACCATCAACGGCCAGAAGATGGGCAAATCGTTGGGCAATTTCATTCAGTTGGATGAACTCTTTACCGGTACTCATCCACTTCTGGAGAAACCGTACCATCCCATGGCGATCCGCTTTTTTATCCTTCAAGCCCATTACAGGAGTCCGCTCGATTTTTCCAACGAGGCACTTCAGGCTGCAGAGAAGGGTTTTGAGAGATTGATGAATGCCATGGCTTTGCTGAAGGATCTGAAACCGGCCGACCAGTCGACGATCGATGTGGAAAAGTTGTGTCGGGATTGTTACGAGGCCCTCAACGATGATTTGAACAGTCCGATCCTCATTGCTCACCTGTTTGACGGAGTACGAATGATCAACTCGGTGAAGGATGGAAAGGCCTCGGTCACTGCCGAGGATCTGGAGAAACTGCAACAACTCTATGCCGGTTTGGTCACGGATGTGCTTGGATTGCAGCCGGTATCGGGTACGGCGGATGGTGAAGGGGATCAGTTGTTCGGACAGGTGGTAGACCTCTTGCTGACACTTCGGCAGGAAGCCAAGGCCCGCAAGGATTGGGCCACCTCGGATCAGATCCGTGACCGTCTGACGGCCATGGGTTTCGAGATCAAGGATACCCGGGAGGGGGCAGAATGGAAATTGAAGTCCTGAAGTGATCTTCACAACAAATAAAACCGGGCAGCTATCCAATGGGAAGGGCTGCCCGGTCTGCTTTAGAGGCATTGGACCCTCAGGTTTTGTGCCGCTTCACATAGGATGTGTGCAGCAATTCGTGAGAAAGATGTCCGAGCGGATGCCCCAGAAAATCAGCGTATAGCGTGGCGATATCTTTGTTTTCGTGTGATTTGCGCAACACTTTTCCTTCATCCTCACGATAGATGGCATGGAGTCGCTTCATGCGGATCTCATTGTTGACAGGCCGTGGCTGGCCACCTCCGCTGATGCAACCACCCGGGCAGCCCATTACCTCGATGAAATGGTACGGACTGTTGCCAGCCCTGATCTCTTCCATCAGCTTTGAAGCCCCTTTCAGTCCGCTGGTCACAGCCACCTTGACGACTACACCCTCCAGGAAGTCATATTCCGGCAGCGGTTGTTCTATCTTCAGTTCGGCCGTTTTCACCTGCTGCAGTCCGACCAGTGGTTGGACATGGAGTGCTTCCATGGGCAACTCCCGGCCGGTGACCAATTCATATACGGTGCGGATAGCGGCTTCCATCACCCCGCCGGTCGTACCAAAGATGTCGGCGGCACCAGAGGACAATCCCAGTGGCGAATCGAAGTCGGAATCAGGCAGCTTTCTGAATTCGATGCCGGCGTCCTTGATCATCCGGGCCAATTCGCGGGTGGTCAGTACTGCATCCACATCGCGCAAACCATTGGATTCCATCTCCGGACGGGTAATCTCGAACTTCTTGGCTGTGCAGGGCATGACGGAGACGACGAAGATCTTTTTCGGATCGGCCCCAATCTTTTCCGCAAAGAAGGACTTGGCCAGGGCTCCGAGCATCATGTGCGGCGATTTGCAACTGGAGAGATGATCCAGTTGGGTCGGATATTGGTGTTCGATGTATTTGATCCAACCCGGACTGCAGC
>JAJTBP010000245.1 GCA_021286825.1 Marinilabiliales bacterium
CCTGGTACAAGGATGGATCTTTCAGTGGTGTAACGGAAGTCTCTTTTGAGATTCCTCAATCCATGCCGCATCACATCCGTGACTAGCATTCCTTCTTAATTTCTTGATTCAATTGGGTTTACAGTCCTGAGAAAGGAATCTGGTTCAGTTTTCCACTTTGTTTTTCAGAGAGCCAAATCCTTCACCCAGGATTTCACTTGCATCCATGATGGTGATGAATGCGTGCGGATCGATGAGCGCAATCTGTTCTTCCAGAATGGCCACTTCCCGACGGCTTACGACGGTAAAAATGACGTGTTTTTCGGCGTTGGTGTACATGCCGATTCCTTTTAGATAGGTACCACCTCTTTCCAATTCAATCACAATTTTGTCCCTGATTTGTTCATGTTGATCGGAGATGATCATCAGGGCTTTGTTGTAATTGGCTCCTTCCATGATCATGTCTACAGCACGGCCGGTAATGTAGATCACCAGGATGCTATAAAGGGGAATTTGCCAGTCTTTAAAGGCTGCCAGTGCTACAAATACGATGGCACAATCTACCCAGATCAGCATCTGTCCGATGGGTACCCTGGTAAATTTGGTGATGATCATGGCGATGATATCACTTCCTCCGGATGTTGCTTTGGATTTGAATATCAGTCCCAATCCAATGCCTGTTAGCACTCCTCCAAAAATGCAAGACAACAACACATCCTGGACCAACGGGGCATCGCCCACCGCACGAAGCATGGTGATTCCATCCATCAGAATCGAGGAGGAGACAAAGCCATAGATGGTTTTCACACCGAATCTGGGACCCAGCAGTTTAATACCCAGATAGGTAAGGGGTATGTTGACAATCAAGTTAAACAAACCAATGGGGAATCCGTCTGGCCACAAGGTCATCCCTTTGGTGATGTAGTGGACAATGATTCCCAATCCATAAACGCCTCCGGGTACGATTTTATGGGGCGTAATGAAGAAAACATACCCGACAGCCATGATGAACGATCCCACGGTAATGAGACCATAATCAATAAACCACTGGGTGGAGAATAGCTTTTGCTTGGGTAGAAGGGTCATCTCAGTTTAGTTTGGTCAAAATTAGGAATAAATTTCCGAGCCCGCGGATGGAAAAGGTCCAAAAAAAAAGGTCCCCGAAGGAACCTTTTTTATCAAGCAGGATCTGCTTAGAATCTTTTTTCCTTGATACGGGCTTTTTTACCGGTAAGGCTGCGGAGATAAAACAATCTTGCACGTCTTACGTGACCCATACGGTTCACCTCAATGCCATCAATAAAAGGAGAGGAAATAGGGAAGATACGCTCTACGCCCACATTACCAGACATTTTACGAACGGTGAATGTTTTGGTAGTTCCGGTTCCCTTGATCTGAATGACGGTTCCTTTGTAGTTCTGAATCCGCTCTTTGTTTCCTTCAACAATTTTATACCGGACGGTAATGGTATCACCCGGATGAAATGCAGGAAATTCCTTCGGTTCTGCTGCTGCAAACGCGTTTTCAGCAATCTTGATTAAATCCATTTTTCAATTGTTTTTAAACTTGTTTAACGAACGCAATATTCACAGTGTCTACTTGTTTGCTGTCAGAGATTGCGTACGGAAATCGGCTGCGAAATTAGCGATTTTTTTGATTCAAAAGAAATGTTTGCCAAAAAGATTGGCAGCCTTTGGTTCATTCAGCGGATCAGATCCCCAATTTCTTGCGGAGATCAGCAGGGACTGCGTTTTTATGAACCATGATGGCAGTGGTTTTGTACCGGATGTAGGGGATAGAGGCATAGAAATAGCCATCATAGCTGTTGTAAGGTCCCCAGGAATTTTTGATTTTGTAATAGGTGGTTCCATTTTGATCTTTGGCCAATCCAATGATGTGCATGGCATGGTCGTCAGTGGTTTCCTGCGAGTCAAAAGCTTCCTGACGCATTTCTTGTGTGATTTCCTTCTCTTTTCCTGGTTTGCTCAATTTATAAAGTTCTCTATCTTTTTCATTTTCATTGAGCTTCTCCCATTTTGATATTTCGGCATCGGTCATATCCGCTTTGTTCACGACAGGAACAACGGCTACTCCTTTTTGTGATGTGGCAAATCCCCGTTCGCTTACGTCGGCTGCCCAGGCCACCGTGTAACCATTGGCCAAGGCATTGTCAATCACCTGAATCATGTCATTCAACTGCACATTGTACATCTTTTCCCACAACCAGTTGTCCGGAACTTCCAGGATGAATTGGGAATAGAAGGGATGATGTGTGAAGGAGGTAATCTCAACATAGTCGTTTGGATTGAGGTTGCCGCAAAAATCGGTCAGAAAGGTCTTCGGTGAATATTTCTTTCCCTCATATTTGAACTCAGCCGGAAAATCACCAAAATAGGCCTCTACACTCTTGTCAAATGCGAGAGACCAGGAGGTTGAGATTTTCCTGTTCTTGTTTTGGACCACGGCGGTCACCATGCTTTTCAAAAGATTGTCTACCTCACCGTGAACATGTTTTTTTTCACCGTAGTTCAATCCCGGATAGGCCGATTCCGGTGCCAACCCGTAATTTTTCATGACATATAGAATGTCGTGGAGTAGTCCGCCACCGCCAAAATTGGTATTCCCCTGCATCCTGACATACCGGTCGGCTTTGTCTTTGTAACAGTTGCTGACAAGGTACATCTCCGAAAGGTCTACTTCCGGTTTGCCGGTCCGCAACAATTCAGATTCGATGAAAGAGGCGCCTGCAAAGGACCAACAGGTTCCTGAACGATACTGGTCTTTCACGGAGGTGTGAGGCAACTCCTTGATGACGGTAAACTTAAAACTGGTATCCTTTTTTTCCTGCCCGTTTGATACCATGCAAGCAACCAACAAAGACAAAGTCAATACAAATGCTTTTTTCATAATTAAGTGATTATCTGTTTTTTATTTCCGGATAGTAGACCCGGACATGGTAAATGTTGATGAGTTTTTCGTGGAAGAGGTCTTTCAGTACACGAATATCCTTGAAGGTAAGCGGGGCAAACTCAAGTTGTCCCGACTCCATTTTCTGTTTGAAAATCTGATCCACCAGATTGCGGATGGTTTCAGAGTTTTTGACTGGCAGACTTCTGGAGGCTGCCTCGATGCTGTCTGCAAGCATGAAGACGGCAGTTTCCCGGGTCGTGGGTAGCGGTCCCGGATAACTGAAAAGGGCTCCGTCAACCCGATCTATCCCCAACCGATTCACGGCTTTCTGGTAAAAATAGCCTGTACGGGTGGTTCCATGATGGGTGTTGATAAAGTCGATGATTTGCTCGGGAAGTTTTTCTTTCCTGGCAAGCGCTACGCCATCTTCCACATGGCTGATGATGGTGGCTGCGCTTTCTTCCTCGGTAAGACCTTCGTGTGGATTGATTCCCGGCGTTTGGTTCTCGATGAAATAGAGGGGATTGACCATCTTTCCAATGTCATGATAGAGGGCTCCTGCCCGTACGAGCAATGGATTTCCACCAATCTTGGCAACAGCCATCTCCGCCAGATTCGCCACCTGTAAGGAGTGATGAAGCGTCCCAGGAGCCTCCAACGACAACTTCTTCAACAACTTTTGGTTGGAGAAGGTGAGTTCAATCAAAGTGAGGTCCGACACAAAGCCGAAAGACTTTTCCAGAATGTACATCAACAGGTAGGTGATGAGTGTTAGAATGGCATTGACAGCAAACCACCTGATTTTGATCCAATCGACGGCTCCGAAATTGGCCTCCTGAACGAGGGAAATTCCCAGGTAAATGACGCAATAGCTGATGAAGACGATGAGAGCCGTCACAATCAGCTGCTCCCTTTTCTGCATCTTATTCAGACTGATCACCGCCACACTGCCGACAGGAATCTGGATGAGTACAAATTCGTAGCCATTGGGAACCATAAACCCGACGATCAGAGAGGTGATGGTGTTGACAAAGATGGCCACCCGTGTGTCGACAAATGTCCGGATGATCAAGGCGAGAACGGTGAAGGGAATCATGTAAATGTCGAAGGCACCTGTGCGGATCACAAAAGCACATCCGCCAATCATCAAGCTCATGGTGATCAAGACGAAGGAGATGTCTCTTTTGGACCGTAACAATTTTCGCCGGATGTTTCTCAAGAAGAGGTAAACGGTCAAAAGCAAGGCCATGATGAGGATGATTCGCCCCAGAATGACCAGGTTGTATTTGGAGTCCTCACCACGATTTTTCTCGTAGGTGAGCCGTAAAGACTCGAGGATGGTAAAAATTCGGGTAGAGACGATGTCCCCCTGGGAGATGATGCGTTCGCCCTCTTGTATCAATCCATGGTTGACAGACAAGCTCTCAAGCAGTTTCTTCTCGGTCTGACTGCTCCGTTCCTGATCGTAAAAAAGATTGCTTGAAAGATAAGTTTCCGGATGGAAATCTTCAATAAAATTGCGCCACTCCGGATGCGATGCTTTCAAATCATCCAACTGTCCATGGATCTCATTGTAGGCACTTTTGAGTGAGTAGAGGGACGAGACGGCGACCTCTTTTCCTGTGTTGTTGAAGACAATTTTCACTCGTTTGTTGTTCCGCTTTCCCGGGTCATTCAGGTAGTTCTGATCGAGAATGCCCGTCTCGTATACCGCTCCGTAGAGTTCATTGAGCTTGAGTTTTAGGGAAAGCTGCTGCAAGGGAGACATCCCCTTGACTACATTTTTCTCAACATTTTTGGCAAGCATCAACATTTCATGCTTGGATACAGAGTCGGAATGAATCAGGTAGGGTACAAAATCAGAAAGCAGCGAGTCCTTTTCAGCAGAGAGTTCCTGCTCAGATTTGACAATGGCAAAATTGTAAGGTGCAAACAGGGAAGCATGCATCCAGGGTCTTCCTTTTTGATATTCATAGCGAAAACGTGCCTCTTGCGGCAATGAAAAATAGAGGGCGACCCCTGTTAACAAAAAGACCAGAATCAGGTAGATCCTGTGCTTTTTTACCGGGCTATTCCAATTTCTCCATTTTGGCCTCATCGCAGCAATTTCCCTGTCATTTTTGACCCATTTATTCCTATCTTTGGGAATAACCAAAAATAGTATTTTTTTGATGAGATACGGCATCTCGAATCTAAGCATAATCCCAGTCCGCACCGATCCCAGCGAGACGAGCGAGATGTGTACCCAAATATTGTTTGGTGAACATTACACCATTCTTGACGCCAATAAAAAATGGTG
>JAJTBP010000246.1 GCA_021286825.1 Marinilabiliales bacterium
CTGTAATCGGAAGGATCTCCGATGGGACGGCCATGCCACCAGTCGTTGGTACCGAGGAAGACCGTGTAGAGATCGGAAGGCTGCAGTCCCAGCTGATCGATCTTCTCGGCGATGCCGCTCGACATCCAGCCATTGTGACCCTGGTTGATGTAATGGATCTCCGGCATTTTCTCCACCACGCGTGTCAGGTAACCTTTGGTCACGCGGTTACCGGTTTCGTCTGCATGGTCGTTGAGGTAGGTGATGGAGTCGCCGATGGCCGTCCAGCTGATCTGAGGGGGTGCAAAGGAGAACAGCGAGGCGACAAGGAGGGAAACGATCAGTAACTTTCTCATAGACAAGTATTTAGTATATATTTGATTGACAATGAGTTGTATCAATTCTGAGAATTGGCGGCAGCTAGGTGCGGTTTAAGGATGTTTCCCGCCAAAAGTTCCGGCAATCTCTTCCAGTCCGATGCCCAGCACTTGTGTGGCGATCTGGTTCAATCCGGACTTTTCGCCGGTAAAGTGGAAGAGTCGGTGGTGGTGTAAGATCTGCTCTCCGGGTTTGAGCAGGGCAGCCGGGGATACACTCTCCAGCTCGTAGAAGGGTCCCATCTGACTGCCATCGGCCAAGGGGCCATCGTTGTAGGCATTGACGGCATCGCCCGAGAAAGGATCCTTGGTGGTGTTCCACTCCTGGTTGAGGTAGATGCCTTTGGGGTCAACATCGAAGGTGGCGATGGTGAGGATGCCGTCTGCTGCATTGTAGCTGGCAGCCAATTGCCGGGCCCTATGTGGCGGGAGTCCCAGTTTGCCCCTTGATTTGCCATCGGCTTTGAACAAAAGGATCCCTTTGGCGATCCGGATCCTGTCGGAGGGGATCTCTCCGAAGTAGTCGGTGGTGGCAACTTTGCCGCTGCCTTCCTCATGGTAGGGTACGATGATGGTGGTAGATGGGGAGGGAGCCAGCATGTCGAGGTTCCAGAGGCAGGGGGCACCGGTCTCTTGGGTCCAGGCGGTCTTACCGGCATTCTTCAGGGCATTGAGGGTCTCGAAGGCCACCGATTTGACTCCCGATGGGACGGTTGTTTTCAGTTGGGCTGCGATGGCCTCATCTTCCAGGATGGTGATGGTTCTGTCGAGAGCGATGTCCAGGGTGGTGCCGGCATAGTTGACGAGCTGCAGTTCCTTGTGCAGTTGCACCGACTTCCCTGTTGAGGCGAGCAGTTGCCAGGCCTCGGTATCCACGGCAGTGGGAGTTTTCCAGTTTACAAATTCCATCTTGGCTCCTTTGGGAAAGAAGAGGGAGAATTTTCCGCCTTCCGGTCCCAGCCAGAGGCGGTCTTCTCCGCCGTAGGCGTTCATGTGCGGATCGGTCTTGGGAATGAAGGCCTTGTAGTTGACCCATCCAAAGCTTTTTCCATGGAGACCGGATGTGGTGGAGGTGAAGACTTTGGCCTGGTAGCCTGGAGAGACGATCAGTTGCCCCTCGCCGTTCTTGTTTTTCAGGACGATGACTTTGTCTTTTTCCTTGAGGAAGGAGAGGTCATAACCGAAACTACCCGGTTGAAACCCGGAACTTTTGGTCTGAGGGGTTTGGGCCTGTGCGGGGGATGCCAGACCGATGGTCAGGCAGAAGGAGGCAGCAAGGAAAATGGCTAAGCGCTTCATGGTTCTTTCGTTTGATCGGTTGTGATGGAGTTTTTTTTGTTCTTTGGCAGCAAGGGTGATCAGGGTTTCCCTTCCTGCAAGCCATACCATTTGACGGCATTGTCGTGGAATATTTTGTTCACGACACTCCGGGGAAGTTTGAGTCCCTTGAAGGGTCCGGGGACATTGGCGTTGGTCATGATCTCATCGGTGACAAAGTATTTCCAGTCGGTAAACCAGGTTTTGTGGGTGATCTCCCGGAATTGGTCCGGTTGACTTTTGGCATCCACCTCCCGGTCGGTTCCATAGAGGATCCGATCCTGGTATTTGATGAAAAACTGTCGGATCTTTTCGTAATCGGTGAGGGATTGCAGTTGCAGGTGGCAGATTCTGCTGGTCAGGTCGACGGCGAAGTTGGGAAATTTGTCGAGGCGAAGAGCGAGCTCATCCACACTCCATTCCAGACTTCCCAGGTGTGCTCCGATGAATCGCAGCTGTGGGTGACGTTCCAAAAAATGGTCGCGGGCCCTGATCTGTGCCTCATAGGAGGGATATTCGGGATGGAGGTACATGTGGTATTCCGGATGTCTGCTGTAGTAGCTCCGATCGTTGTTGACGGTCATCTTGTCAAGCGGCAGCCAGCAATTTTTCGGTTCTCCCAGGTGTCCCAGGATGGGTTTGCCCTGTTGCATGATGAAATCGATGACAGGATCGAAGCGGGGATCATCCACGAATACAAATTTCCCCGACTTGTCTTGAAAGACCATGCCCACATTCTTCCAGATCTTGACTCCAACGGCGCCGTTGGCAAAATCGGCCTTCAGTTTTTGGATGGTCTTTTCAGCCCAATTCGCAGAATCCCAACCATCCATCGAAAAGGTGGTGAGGTAGTTGGCCATTCCGGGTTGTCGTTTGTGAAAGGCGGCTGCCAACGCTTGCTGCCGGAAGATGTCGATCTCTCCCGGCACATCGGTGTTGATGCAGAGGTAAGAGAAATGATCTTCCTTTGCGACAGCCTCGACTGCCTGCAGGTCGGCATTGTAATGGAAGTGGGCATCTATCTTGGCTACACGGGTATAGTCGCCAGAGACATAATGGTCTTGCATGCAGGAATTTGTGAGAAGGATCATCGCGAAAGGCAATAGTTTTCCCAGACTCTTTTTCATGGCTTAAGGGTGTTAGCGGTCCTGAAAAATTGACGAATCCAAGATACTGTTTTCGGTTGAAGATCGGAAACGCTCCAAAGTGTTTAATGAGCTCAATCTTGCAGCAAACCGGCATCAGCCAATGGCTTTTTGGGCGACCTCCTTGTCCAGTTCATTTTCCCATCTTGCCACGATCACCGTAGCCACCGAGTTTCCGATCAGGTTGGTGATGGCCCTGGCTTCACTCATGAACCGGTCGATGCCCAGGATGAGTGCCAGTGCGGCTACAGGAACGGTTCCTACGATGGGAAGTACCGCCGCCAGGGTGATGAAACCGCTGCCGGTCACCCCTGCCGCCCCTTTGCTGGTGATCAGCAGTACCAGCAGCAGGGTGATCTGGTGGGATAGGTTGAGTGGAGTGCCGGTGGCTTGTGCCAGAAAGACTGCTGCCATGGTGAGGTAGATGGAGGTCCCGTCGAGGTTGAAAGAGTAACCGGTGGGGATCACGAGTCCGACGACCGATCGGGAACACCCCGCCTTCTCCATTTTCTCCATCAATCCGGGAAGGGCGGCTTCCGAGGAGGAGGTTCCCAGTACAATCAGGATCTCCTCCTTGATGAAGTTGAGCAACCGGAGCAGGCTAAAACCGGAAAACTTCATCACGGAGCCCAGCACGAGGAAGATGAAGAGCAGGCAGGTGGTATAGAAGGATAGCATCAATTGACCCAGGGAGAGCAAGGAACCCAGACCGTATTTTCCGATGGTAAAGCTCATGGCACCAAAGGCCCCGATCGGAGCCACCTTCATGATGATTTTGATGATGCCGAAGAGTCCGGCCTCCATGGATTTGATCCCCTTCAGGAAGGGGGCTGCCTTGTCGCCCACCTTGGAGAGTGCAAAACCAAAGAGGACAGAAAAGAGGAGGACCTGGAGGATGTTGCCTTCAGCCAATGCGCTGATGATGTTTTCGGGAATGATGTTCAGGATAAAGTCGATCGCACCGTTCCCTTGGGCGGGTTTCATGTATTTGGCGACGGCCGACTGGTCCAGGGTGAGCGGGTCGACGTGCATGCCCGATCCGGGTTGGAAGAGGTTCACGATGATCAGTCCGATGATCAGGGCAAGGGTCGAGATCACTTCGAAATAGAGGATGGCCTTGATTCCGACACGCCCCACCTTTTTGGTATCCTGCATTCCGGCGATCCCGGTGACGATGGTAACGAAGATGATGGGGGCAATCATCATCTTGACAAGTTTGATAAAACCATCGCCCAATGGTTTCAGGGATTCGGCCAGAGCCGGCCGCAGACTTCCCAGAATGATGCCCAGGATGATCGCCACGATCACCTGAAAGTAGAGGCTTTTGTAGAGATTCCTCATGGAATATAGTTGGCTTTCAGTTGTTTCAATCCATTTGTCTGTTGGATGGCAGCATGATTTCCAACAGACAAGTGGAACAGACCGTTTCCTTCCGATCAGGTGGGATTGGACTAACCCATCCCGGTTCGGCAACGGCTTCCTGTAAAGCTACTATATAATTGTCAATAATTTAACAGCATGGCAATCCCCGAAAAGAGGTTTGCCATGCTGTTGGCCGAATCACTTTGTGAAAATGTCCAGCTGTTTGATGAAGTCATTTCCATGCCATCTTCCATCTGTCAGCAGCAACAGATAGCGGCCATTCAACGCTTCCTCGAATTGAAGGGCTGTGCCTTGTGCACCCATGCCACCACGTCCACCCATGCCATAGATTCCCAGATATTTCCATCCGGTGGTCTTGGGATCCCCGGAGAATCCGGTGGGGTTTTCGGCGCTCCAAAGGCTGAATACCTGTCCGCCGCGATTCCTGAACTGATCCAGATAGAGGTGGATCTTTTCAATCGTGACCGATTTCTGAAGGTCGATCACATAGCGTCCTTCGCCGTTGTCAAACCAAAGGGTATCGCGGAGCGCCCCCTTCTGGCTGTCGAGGATGTTGGACAGATCCATCTTCACATTCAGACATTCCTTGCCAGAGGCGGATTTGCCGGTGGCGTAATAGGTTGCCGTGACTTTGTTGCCGGATGAGAGATCGGCATAATCGTTTGCCACGGGAGGAGTCTTCGTTACGACAGAGTCCATGCCCAAACTTTTCAGATAAGCGCGGAACCTGGGATTGTTCTGAATTCTCGGATCGGGATCACTGGTAAAGAGCGGTTTCATCGCAAATTTTACCGGTTTCAGTTCAGGGGTGATGTATTCCTTTGTCCGCAAAATCGCAGGTTTGGCCTCCTTGAAATCATCGTAGAGGGGTTGCAGTGGCGTAACCTCTGCGTTGTGGTTGTTGGCCACGGTGACGGCAAAGATCTTGATCTTGTCGTTGTTGGGCAAGGTAATGGATTT
>JAJTBP010000247.1 GCA_021286825.1 Marinilabiliales bacterium
CTCCTTTTTCAATGAACAAGAGGGAAAAGCGGTCCAACAGCTGTTTCAGGATAGTACCCTGATTCCGTCATTGCAAATGATGCATGCGGAAATACGCATGGGTATGCTCGATCTGAGTCCAGAAAGGCTGGAGGTCATCCAACGATTGAACAGAGCCGGCATACCGGTGGTTGCCTGGTTGCTCCTGCCAAAAGAAAAAGGGTATTGGTTTCACAGCGGCAACGCCAGAGAAGCCTTCGAACGTTACCAGGAGGTCAAAAACTGGGCGGCAGCCTCCGGCATTCATTTCAGTGGCATCGGACTCGATCTGGAACTGGACATGAATGATCTCATCCTCTTCCAAACGAACAAATGGAAGCTGCTGGGAAAACTGATCGGCCGATTGTATGCAAAAGAGGAGTTCATGGCTGCAAAAAAAGCGTACGAACAGCTCATCGACACCATTCGGAAGGATGGTTTCCCCATCGAAAGCTATTACATTCCCATCATCCGTTATGAGACTGCTCGGGGACAAACCGCGCTCCAGCAAATGAGTGGCTTCATGGACCTGAAAACAGACAAGGACATTCCCATGCTTTATACCTCTTTTATGGGGGATCCCTATGGAACCTTAAAGGTTTTGGCAATCGACGAGAAACTGGAAACTGTGGCCCTGGGATCCACCGGAGGTGGTTTTGATCCAACCATGAAAAGCATGACCTGGGAAGCGTTGGAATACGACCTGAGACTTGCCGCGACCAGTGCCCGCGAGTTGCACATCTTTTGTCTGGAAGCAGCCGTGGAAAAGGGATTTATCCAAAAGATGAGCCATTTTCAGTACGATCTGCCAGTGAAAGCCTATCCTGAACAAATAGCGCAAGTAAAATCCAGAATCCATGGCATCCTTCTTCTCTCAAATATCTTCAGTCATCCCAACTGGTTGATTTTTGGCCTGTTCGTTCTCCTCCTCGGGTTACTCTACGGACTCTTTGTCCTAACAAGATGGGTTGTACGACGACTGACATCCACGAAGACCGGTTCCGTAAAAAAGAGATAAAGGACATTTTCGCGGAATCCGCCATCGGGCCAATCCCGTTCATTACTTCCAAAAATCCGGGTCCTGTGTCGGCTTCGCGGCTCCGGAAACCGTGTTTGCCATCAATTTTCCATAAGTATTTGAGATGAAAACTGCAGGATTTCATGAAAATTCTTGCGATTTTGGCTTCGAATTCAACTCTTTACTACCATCACAACAAAATGCAAAAGAAGACAATCGTAGCCCTCACCTTATGCCTCGTGTTCGGATGTTCCGGCATGCTTGCAGGCCAGATACAGGACCATCCGTTCCTTCAGGCTGAGTCTGTAAAATACAAAATGGCGCCGGAGCTTAAGGATGCCAAACTGATCAAAACGGTCGTAGACTACAACCAAATCGTTTACTTGCTCACCAGCAAAGGACTCTATCGGGAGTTCGAAGGAAATGAAATCGCCAAAGACCTGCTTTACCGCAAAATATCCGACTGGACCCCTGTCGATGTTACCACCCAGGAGGAGGAGGGATATCTGTATTATCTCTATTCCGACCGATTCCTGTCCAATGCACATGCCGGCGCAATTTTCGCAAAGTTCCCGGCAGGAATATACAATCAACTGGTGGTCAACAAACAAGGAACCGTTCTTTTGGCCGGTCCAAACAAGGTAGCGTTGTACATCAACAATGAAAAATCGGCCGAGTACGACATTCATGGCGCCGGACTCAACAAATGGTATGTTCACAAGGGTGCGTTCTATGCCCTTTCGGCAGGATCCATCTGCAAGCTGGAGAAAAACGGGATCCGGAAGATCTTCACCGGCGATGGGCTCAACGCCTTGGCTTTCAAAGGGGATAGCCTCTATGTGGGCACGCAGTCCGGATTCATGATCCTTCAGAAGGAGAGTGGCAAGATCCTGATGCCCCTGCAACAGCGGTTACCTGTTCAGACAATCACCGGCATCACAATTGCCGGCAAGGATTTGTGGTGCGCTACGGATGATGGCGCATTTCGACAGGATTCCGACAGATACCGCTATTTTGAAGGGAAAAGATGGTTGGATCAAAACAAGATCATCGACCTGACTGCCGATCAAGCCGGCAATCTCTATCTGCTGACGCCAACCGGATTGAATAAAATCTCCTTTGTAAAGACGACACTGGCTGAAAAGACAAAAAAGATAGAAGATGACATTCGGAAATACCACCTCCGCTTTGGCTTTGTTTGTGAGATTCAGTACGGTGTCCCGGGCCAGCTCCCGACTGCCCGTGCGGTCGATAATGACAATGACGGATTGTGGACCAGTCTCTATCTGGGAAGTCAGGCCTTTCGATATGCCGTTACCGGTGAGGAGGAGGCCCGCAGATATGCCTGGGAATCCTTTGAAGCATTCGAGCGATTGCTGAGCATCAATCACCTAAAGGGTTTCCCATCCCGGACTTTTGAACGCAAAGGAATCATCCATGACACCATCGTCTGGAGGGCTGCCAAGGATCCGGAATGGGACTGGAAAGGGACGACCAGCACGGATGAATACATCGGATACCTCTTTGTTGCTTCGGTGCTGGATCAGTTTGTTGCCAAGACTCCCCAGGAAAAAGGGCGCGTCGCCTCCTTCATCGATGCGATCATGACACACATTCTGGACAACAACCTCTACTTTGTCGATTACGACGGCAAACCCACCAAATGGGGACGTTGGAATCCGGAATATGTGAATGCCTATGCTCCGTATGTTTCGGACAGGAAATTGAACAGTGCGCACCTGATCGCCGGATTGCAGCTGGCCTATGCACTCACCGGCAAAGAAAGATACAAGCAAAAAGCCTTTGAAATGATGGATCAATACGGCTACCTGGACAACATCATGATCCCGATGAAGACCATTCAGCGAACCACCGACTTTGTCCACCTGAAAGAGGTCATGGGCGATGAATGGAACCATTCGGACGACGAAATGTCGTTCATGACCTATTATGTGCTGGCAAAATATGCCTTCAACGACACGCTGAAGAAGAAATACCAATGGGTTGCCAAAGACCATTGGGAAATTGAGAAGCCGGAACGGGACGCTCTTTGGAACGTCCTCACCTGCGCCGTCAGCGGGGATGTGGACACCACCTCTACCCTCTGGCACCTGAGAGAGTACTGTACGGACCTGAACCGTTATTCGGTCCACAACTCGCACAGAAAGGACCTGGATCGGCTCCCAGACAACTTCAGACATCAAACCACCAGGCAATTGCTGTTGCCGGGTGAACGTGAGATGCACCGCCACAACACCAACCCCTTTGCCTTGGATGCCGGAGGGGATGGGCAGAGTCGGCTGGCCGGTGATGAATACCTCCTTCCCTATTGGATGGCCCGTTACCTGAAGATCATTGTCAACCCATAAGATTCAGGACAAGCGTTGACTTTTGCTTTCAAAACACTAATTTTATCTGAACTACAAACGCCATAAACTCATGAAGACTTTTAAGAAAATTCTGAAGCTCCTGCTTGCATTGGTGCTGACATTGGCCTTCATACTCTCCATTCCCCGCATCCTTTCGGCAGTTTTTCCGAAGAAGGCTCCCGTTGGGTATTATTATCAAACCCCGACCATTGCGGCCGTTGTGCTCGGTTTGGAAACCCTCATCAACAAGACCCCACCCTTGCCGGAAAATGTGGAAGCCATCAAAAACATTGAATACAAAAACCTGAAGGGAAGGTCGCTGCAACTGGACATCTACCGACCAAAACAGATGACTGCTCCGGCACCTTTGCTTGTCTTCATTCACGGAGGAGGTTGGACAGGCGGAAACCGTGCCGATTATCTGGTTTACCTGGCCCATTTCGCCAGTCTGGGCTATGTGACGGCTACCGTCTCCTACCGTTTTGTCAAGGAATCTCCTTATCCTGCCTGTGTCGAGGATGTCAACGATGCCGTCGATTTTCTGCTGGCCAATGGCGGTAAATACAACTATGATCCCACACGGGTTTGTCTGATCGGCGGTTCGGCGGGTGCCCACCTGGCTTTGCTGGCCGGCTATGGTTGGAAGAGTAGCCAGGCTGTACCCGATTCAACGGCCCGTCCAAGAGCCAAATACCGGGTAAAGGCAGTCGTTGAAATCTATGGTCCGATCGATTTTACCACCGAATACGCCAGGAATCATCCCACCATCACAAATTTCATGGCACATCCGTATGCTGAAGCCAAATCGCTTTACGAAGAGGCTTCACCCATCAGCTGGGTGACCAAAGATTGTCCACCCACCATGATTCTCCACGGAACGCGAGACATGCTGGTGCCCGTCACCCAGGCAGAGATGTTGAAAAACAAACTGGACAGCCTCCATGTGCCGAATGTCTACTATACCCTGCCGGGATGGCCACATACCATGGACATCG
Source organism: Marinilabiliales bacterium (assembly GCA_021286825.1). Classification (GTDB taxonomy): domain Bacteria; phylum Bacteroidota; class Bacteroidia; order Bacteroidales; family Prolixibacteraceae; genus CAINVV01. The sequence continues at coordinate 4,401 of JAJTBP010000247.1, forward strand.
TGAAAAGGGTCAACGACCACTGCAAGATCCTGCTTGGGAATTTCTTCGAAAAGTATGTCAAGTAGCCTTCGGCGGATCGGCTAGCCCATTTGTCTCCTCTTGCCTCAGGGTAACCCACCAGAGCCTCTGAAATGAAAAACCTCGTATTCCTGACCGGAGCCGGAATTTCGGCGGAAAGTGGCATCAAGACCTTTCGCGACAGCAACGGGTTGTGGGAGGAGTATGATGTGATGGAGGTAGCCAGCATCGAAGGCTGGCACAAAAATCCGAAGTTGGTTTTGTCCTTTTACAACCAGCGACGAAGACAGCTGGCTGCATGCCAACCCAACCGGGCCCATCAGATTCTGGCAGAACTGGAGGATCAGTACCGTGTACACATCGTCACCCAAAATGTGGATGATCTGCACGAGCGGGCAGGATCCAGGCATGTCCTCCATCTCCACGGAGAGCTGACAAAAGCCTGCAGCACGGAGAATCCAAACGAAGTGCTAGACATCGGATACAAGGATTTAAACTGGGGAGATCTGTGCTCCAAAGGGAAACAGCTGAGGCCCTTCATCGTCTGGTTCGGAGAAATGGTGCCAGCCCTGGAGGAGGCCATTGAAATCGTTTCCAGAGCGGATCTGCTTTGCATCATCGGAACCTCGTTGAATGTCTATCCGGCTGCCGGACTCTACCGATATGCTCCGGCAAAGGCTCCCATCTGGCTGATCGATCCGGCGCCAGCCGATTCCTTACCCCGGAA
>JAJTBP010000248.1 GCA_021286825.1 Marinilabiliales bacterium
ATGGAATGGACTACCGGCCTTGCCGTTTCAACGATTGAGGTGATCAGCTGAAGGACAGATCTTTCTTCTGAACCTCTGAAGTAAAACGAAGATTGGCCGATTTGCTGGCCAGCGACTGAATGGTTTCTCCACTCACCAGTTTGTTGATACCGTCCCGAATGCCGGCATAGGCCTGGTGGAGCGGACAGGGATTGTTCTCGTCGCAGTTTTTCAATCCGAAACCACAGCCGATGAAGAGCTCATCTCCTTCAATGGCAATGATCAAATCCTTCAAGGGCAAATCGGCTTTGTTGGGATCCAGGAAAAACCCTCCCCCTTTGCCCTTCATGGAATTGACAAAACCGGCCTTGACCAGACGCTGAAAGATTTTGGCGGTGAAGAAGAAAGGAGCCTCAATCTCCTGCGATATTTCGGCCACTCCGGGACGCCGCCCCCTGGTGTTCTGAATCTGGATGTATACCATCCCCCTCAGTGCGTATTCAGTCTCTTTTTTAAACACTTGCTCTCTCTCCTTTGTTATTTTGATTTCAAAAGTAGAAAATAAAATATCTTTTTACATTTGCTGAGAATTTTAAACCATCAGCAGTGAAAAGTGCTACACAAAATTTGGAAAACGACCACGTGCACATCCTTCAGTTGATCGATGTGATGAGGTCTATGGCGGCTCAGTCTGCCATCAATCCGGATCATCTGGAAGAAGCCTGCCAGTTGGTTCGCCTCTTTGCAGACGGGCTTCACCACAACAAGGAAGAGAATCTGTTGTTTCCATTCATGGCAGAAAAGGGATTCGCTCCGCATGTCGGTCCGGTTGCGGTGATGCTGGCAGAGCATGATGCCGGAAGGGCATACATTCAAACCATCACCCGGTTGCTTCCGGAATACCGCAACGGAGATCTTTCCTTACACCGGCAAATCTGCGTGGCGATGGAGGGATATGCCGATCTACTGACCCAGCACATCTCCAAGGAGAACAACGTCCTCTTCAGGATGGCCGACCAGGTCTTGTCGGCCGAAGATCAGCATTCGCTCTTGGTGGAATTCGGCGTCATCGATGACGGACTGACCGCCGGAACCGCTTCCCACGATTACATCCAGCGTATCAATGCCTTGCTGGCGTTGTATGGTGCCGATTCATCCCAAAAACCACACTAAAATCATAACAACATGTCACCACGAAAATTATGGATTGGATTTCTGGCAGTGATGACGATCTCATTTGCCGTCTTGATCTACTATGGAGTTGAAATTTACAAGGAATCCCCACCGGTTCCGGAGAAAGTGCTGTCGGCCGATGGCACCCTGCTCTTCACCGGCCAGGAGATCAAAGATGGCCAAAACGTCTGGCAATCGATGGGTGGTCAGGAGATGGGCACCATTTGGGGGCACGGAGCCTATCAGGCACCCGACTGGAGTGCCGACTGGTTACACCGGGAAGCCGTTTTCATGCTGGATAAGCTAGCTGCCCGAACCTATGGGAAAAAGTACAGCGAATTGCCGGAAGAGACACAGGCTTCCTTGAAGGTGCTGTTGCAAAAAGAGGTCAGAAAGAACAGCTACAACGTTCAGACCTCCACCTTGACAGTCTCTGCTGACCGGGCTGAAGCCTTCCAGGAGATCAGCCACTACTATGCCTCACTCTTCATGGATGATCCAAAAATGCAAAAGGAACGCGAGGCATACAGCATCCCGGACAATGCGTTGAAGTCGGCCGATAGGGCACGGCTGTTGGGTGCCTTTTTCTTCTGGACCTCCTGGGCTTGTGTCACGGAGCGCCCGGGACAGGAGATAACCTACACCAACAACTGGCCTTCCGAAGAATTGGTAGGCAATCATCCTACGGGTTCCCTGTTGCTTTGGACAGGTTTCAGTGTCATCATGCTGTTGGCCGGCATCGGATGGATGGTCTTTTATTACGCCAGGAAAAGAGAGGAAGCCGGAGATGAATTACCCGTCCAATTTCCCCTCAAAGACGATGTGAAGACGCCCTCGCAGAGAGCCACCCTCAAATATTTCTGGATCGTTTCGGCCCTGTTGCTGGTCCAGATCCTCGCCGGCATCATCACTGCACATTATACAGTCGAAGGACAGGCATTCTTTGGAGTGCCGCTTGCCAAGTGGCTGCCCTACCCGCTCACCCGGACCTGGCACATTCAGATTGCCATTTTTTGGATCGCAACCTCCTGGCTGGCTACCGGACTCTACTATGCACCGGCCATTTCCGGAAAAGAACCAAAGTATCAGAGAGCGGGAGTCAACTTCCTGTTTCTGGCCTTGCTGATCGTCGTCACAGGATCACTGGCCGGACAATGGATGGGGATCATGCAGAAGATGGGGCTGGTTACCAATTTCTGGTTCGGCCATCAGGGATATGAATACGTTGACCTCGGCAGATTCTGGCAAATCTTCCTGCTCATTGGCCTTGTCATCTGGTTGTTGCTGATGGGTCGTGCCATCTTACCGGCGCTGCGTGAAAAATCAGAAAGCAGAAACCTGCTGATCCTTTTCCTCATCTCCTCCATTGCCATTGCCGCATTCTACGGTGCCGGGCTCATGTGGGGCCGCCAAACGAATCTGGCTGTTGCCGAATATTGGAGATGGTGGGTGGTTCATCTCTGGGTAGAAGGATTCTTCGAAGTCTTTGCTGCCGTTGTTACCGCCTTCCTCTTTGTACGGATGCAAATCATTAAGGCGGCCACAGCCACCACCGCCGTTTTGTTCTCAACCATTGTCTTTCTTTCGGGTGGTATCCTCGGGACCTTTCATCACCTCTATTTTACCGGAACACCGACTGCGGTCATGGCACTGGGTGCCACCTTCAGTGCACTTGAAGTAGTGCCATTGGTCCTGATGGGATTTGAAGCGTGGGACAACCTACGCCTGAGCAGAGCCGAAAACTGGATTTCACGTTATCGCTGGCCAGTCAACAGTTTCATCGCCGTCGCCTTCTGGAACCTTGTCGGGGCCGGAATCTTTGGATTCCTCATCAATCCGCCGATCGCACTCTACTACATGCAGGGACTCAATACCACACCCGTTCATGGTCACACAGCCCTCTTCGGTGTCTATGGCATGCTCGGAATCGGTTTGATGCTCTTTGTGCTGCGCGACATGGACAGGGAACCTGAATGGAAAGAGAAGTACCTCAAGATCGGATTCTGGTGCATCAACATCGGCTTGGCATTGATGGTGCTGTTGAGCATTCTTCCGGTTGGTTTGGCCCAGACGCTGGCCAGCGTCAAGAGTGGATTGTGGTATGCACGCTCAGCCGAATTCATGCAACAACCCTACATCATCACCTTCAAGTGGCTCCGCATGGTCGGAGATACCCTCTTTGCCGCAGGTGCCCTGGCTTTGGTCTGGTTCATCTTCGGATTGAAAGGCGGATGGTCCATCAAAAAATAAGCGCTTTGTTCACAGTTGGTTTTAAGGGCCATTTGTCTGTGCAGGGCTCCCATTTTGGGGGCCTTGCCTTATTCTGACCCCATTCTTAACATTTTATTCACAATACCTGGGGGTCCGAATTAAAAATTTGCGTAATATTGCAGAAAGAACAAAAAATGACAAAGATCAACTTTCATCACGGCCATCATCACCTCTTGCCATAGGTAAGCCGGATGGATTTTGCCCTATAAAAAATTGATTCATAAACAGGCTTACCTTCCAGGTGGGCCTGTTTTTATTTAAGGAAGATGGAAAACACATTGAGAATTGCCATTCAGACAAAAGGCAGATTAAACGAAGATTCCCTGTCTCTCATGGAAGAGAGCGGAATCAAATTGATAGAAGGCAGAAGAAGACTGATCTCTTCCGCCAAAAACTTTCCTTTGGAGGTACTCTACCTGAGGGACGATGACATTCCGCAATGCGTGGCAGATGGGGTTGCCGACATCGGCATTGTGGGCATGAACGAGGTCGTGGAACAGCAGAAGGAGGTGGATGTGATCAAAAACCTGGGATTCAGCAAATGCCGTCTTTCCCTGGCCATCCCTAAAGACACCGAATATCCTGGACCCAGCTGGTTCAATGGCAAAAAAATTGCCACCTCCTACCCTGGGATACTCAAGGGCTATCTGCAAGCCCATGACATCATTGCCGATACCCACTTCATTGCCGGATCGGTAGAAATTGCCCCGGGCATTGGGCTTGCTGACGCCATCTTTGACATTGTCAGCTCAGGCAGCACCTTGGTCAGCAACCGATTAAAAGAGGTCGAAGTGGTGATGAAATCGGAAGCCGTCATCATTGCCAACAAAAAACTTTCGCTGGAGAAACAGTCCATCGTTGACGAATTGATCTTCCGCATCGAATCTGTCGAAAATGGAAAAGGGAAAAAATACATCCTGCTAAACGCGCCCAATGACCGGATGGAACAGATCATCAAAGTCCTTCCGGGGATGACCTCTCCTACCCTGATGCCACTGGCCAAACCAGGCTGGAGTTCCCTTCACTCGGTGATTGCCGAGTCCGAATTCTGGGAAGTCATCGGCAATCTGAAGAAAAACGGAGCGGAAGGCATCCTCGTCCTCCCCATTGAAAAAATGATTTATTAATTTTCGGTATGCAAATCCATCGATATCCCTCCCTGCAACAGTGGCCGGATCTTTCCAAAAGAGCCGTGGATGACTATTCGGATAAGTTTCCCGTGGTTCAGGAGGTGATGAAACAGGTCAAGGCGAAGGGAGATGCTGCCGTCCGGGAATATACCCTCCGGTTTGACAAAGTCGATTGTCCCATTCTGGAAGTAAGCCAGGAGGAGATCCTTCAGGCAGAAAAGTCATTGGATCCGGAACTGACAAAAGCCATCCGGATTGCTGCCGAAAATGTTCGGATCTTTCATGAAGCACAACGCAGACCCGTTGAGCGGACCGAGACCACTCCGGGAGTGGTCTGCTGGCAAAAGAATCACCCCATCCAATCGGTCGGATTGTATGTGCCGGGAGGCTCAGCTCCGCTCTTTTCAACGGTGCTGATGCTTGCCTTGCCTGCATCCATTGCCGGTTGTCCTGAGATCATCCTCTGTTCTCCACCCGGAACCAACGGATCCATTCATCCGGCCATCCTCTATGCAGCCGCCTTGTGCAAGGTGACCCGTATCTTCCGGATCGGTGGAA
>JAJTBP010000249.1 GCA_021286825.1 Marinilabiliales bacterium
GCATATACAAAGCAGAAATAAAGCAACTCGCTGGTGTCGATTTGCAATCGACACCTCGTTAACTAGGGATCTGCGATCCGCTTTTGTGCCACTGTAGGAAAAGAATCAACCCACTTCACGATCGGTTCAGCACCTCTTTTGTTGTTTGACCACCCAACTGCTCCGCCAATCCGATCAGCAATCCTTCCACTCCACGGATGTAACACAACTTGTACAGATTCTCATAGTTCACCACCTCTCCCACCATCTCGGAACCCTGTTTCATCAGTCTGGGCAGCAGTTCATCCAGGGAATCGACCCGAAACATGATCCGCAGATAACCAAGAGCATTGACAGGGGCGTGCCGATGGTCAGAGCTGACTGCCGGGGAAAGGAAACGGGTCAGTTCGATCCGGCTATGCCCGTCGGGGGTGACCATCATGGCTATTTCAACCGATTGATGTGCCACGCCTGTCACGCGACCTGCCCATTCATCGGTGATTGTGGCACGTCCTTCCAGCAGCAATCCTATCTCAGCGAAGAAGGCAATGGCATGATCCAGCGATTCCACCACAATGCCGACATTGTTCATCTCCATCAATTTACATTTATCCATCTTCAAATGGTTAAGCGTCCATCAAAGGTATACTCTTGCAACTCAATTCTGTTCCGGGGAATCCCTTTTTAACAGGAGCCTTTCCCCGTCGGAGCGGACAGCAGGAAAAGGCTGCCCTGCGATCCCCCGTTATCATTCGGATTGCCGGTTCAGTTTTGAAATTCCCGTTGGAGCTGGTCGGAATAATCGTCTTCGCGGGTGAGATCGGCATCGTCGAAATGACTACGGTAGCGCTCATCGACATTTTTGTAGCTCCAGGCAAAGATCAGGGGAAAGACCCATAACGAAAAGATCATTGCACAGAGTATGCCTCCAATGACCACGCGAGCCAGCGGCCTGGAGCTTTCGGAGCCGATGCCATGCGAGATGGCGGCCGGGAAGAGTCCGATGGCGGCCATCAGGGCGGTCATCATGACCGGACGAATGCGCGATTGAACCCCCAATTTGATGGCATTGTAGAGCGAGTTGGAGTGCCCGCGGATCCGGTTCATGTTTTGTTTGAAGACGGTAATCAGCAACACGCCGTCCTGGATGCAGATGCCGAACAGGGCAATGAAACCAATGCCTGCGGAGATGCTGAAGTTGGTGCCGGTCAGGTGCAATGCCATGATGCCGCCCACAATGGCGAAGGGGACATTGAGGAAGACCAGCGCGGCATCCTTCAGGTTGCCAAACATGGTAAAGAGCAGCAGGAAGATGAGGCCCAGACTGATCGGAACCACCTGAACCAGTCGGTTCTCGGCGCGTTGCTGGTTTTCAAAATCCCCTTGCCAGGCCATGCGGTAGCCGCTGTTCAGGGAGATGGCCTTGTCGACCTTCCGGCGGGCTTCGGCGATCGTACTGCCCATGTCCCGGCCGCGGACTGAAAATTTCAGTGCCGCATACCGTTCGTTGTCGTCCCGGAAGATGAGGCAAGGACCTGTCTTTTGTGTGATTTCGGCAATCTCCTTGATGGGCACCTTGGAACCATTTTGTGTCGGCACCAGCACGTTGCCAATCTCCTCCGGGGTGCTTCGGTAGTTGCTGGGCATCCGGACACGGATGTCAAACACCCGGATCCCCTCGTACAAAAGAGAGGCCGTCTCCCCTCCGATGGCCATGGCCACCACGGAACTGGCGTCGGCTGTGGTGACACCGTACAGGGCCATCTTTTGCTGATCCAACAGGATGTCCAGCTCGGGTTGTCCCAGGTTGTGAATGACGCCAAGGTCCTCTATGCCTTTAACCCCCTTCAGTACGTTGCAGATGTCGGTGATCTTGTTTTCCATGTATTGGAGTGAATCACCGTAGACCTTCACGCAGATCGAACCCTTGACACCGGAGACCGCCTCCTCGACGTTGTCCATGATGGGTTGGGAGAAATTGAGGTTGGCGCCCGGTATCACCGACAACTTGCTGTTCATCTGATCGATCAGCTCTTCCTTCGTGATCCGGGGATTCCATTCCGATTCGGGATAGAGCATGACGGAAAATTCATTGTTGTAAAATCCGGCTACGTCGGTGCCGTCATCCGGTCTGCCCGTCTGCGACACACAATATTTGACCTGCGGAAATTTCATGAGGATCTCCCTGGCCTCCTGCGACAAGGCGACGGATTGCTCCAGCGAGATGCTGTAGGGGGTCTGGATGCGCAGCCAGATGGAGCCCTCGTTCAACTCGGGTAGGAATTCCGATCCCAGGAAATTGAAAGAGTAAAGACCCACCGCCATCACCACCAGTGAGACAGGGATGATGGTCTTCCGTCTGCTGAAGGCTGCTGCAAATCCCTTGAGCATGAATTCGGTGATCGCATGCACGATGGGATTGTGTCTTTCCCGGACATCTCGTTTCAACAAGAAACTGATGAGGACCGGCACCAGGCTGACCGTCGTGATCAGGGCCCCCAGCAGGGCAAAACCGAGGGTGAAGGCGAGCGGAGAGAACATTTTCCCCTCCACCTTCTGAAAGGCGAAGATGGGCAGCAATCCGGTGATGATGATGACCTTGGCGTAGAAAATGGCCTTACCGAGTTGCGATCCGACATTTTTGATCAGCCCGAACTTCGCCAGTTTGTTGAAACGCTCCATTCCCAGCTGGGTCGACTTGTGATCCAGCACCACGAACATCCCCTCTACCATCACCACGGCCCCGTCGATGATGATACCGAAGTCGACGGCTCCCAAAGAGAGCAAATTGGCACTCATCCCCATGAAATTGAGGCAGATAAAGGCAAAGAGCAAGGCCATGGGGATGATGATCGACACGATCAGGGTGGTTCGCCAGTTGAACATGAACAGCGAGACCAGCAAGGTTACCAGCAGGATGCCTTCGATCAGGTTGTGGAGCACCGTGTGGGTGGCAAAATCGATCAGCTCGGTTCGGTCGTAATAGGGAACAATCCGGGTATCGGCTGGCAAAACATGCTGATTCAGGTTGTCGATCTGCTTCTTGAGCGCTGCCAGCACCTGGGTTGGATTTTCTCCTTTTCGCATCAGGACAATGGCTTCCACCACATCGGCTTCATCGGTCACCTTCCGGTTGCCGGCCTGGTCCTTCAAACCATCGGCCCGGGCGACCCATCCCAACCTTGGAATGTTGGAGATCTCCACATCAGCCACATCTTTGATCAAAACCGGTACTCCATTGTTGTTCATAACGATGATGTTCCGGATCTCGTTGATGTCGTTGAGCAGGCCGATCCCCCGCACGACATAGGCCTGGTTGTTCTGGATGATGACATCCCCGCCGATGTTGATGTTGGTCTTTTGCACGGCAGTGAAGACATCGAGCGAGGTGATGTTGAGAGAGGCCAACTTTTCAGGGTTGACCTTGATTTCGTAACTCTTGGTTTTGCCTCCGAAGGCCACAATGTCGCCCACTCCGGAGACCGCCCGTAGCCGCCGGTCGATGACCCAATCCTGAATGGTCTTCAGATCCCTGACATCCCGAATGTTGCTTCGCAGGGTGTAGCGAAAAATCTCTCCGGTGGGTCCAGTGGGTGGTTGCACCGAAGGCTGGATGCCGGTCGGCAGGGTGGCATTTTGCAACAGGTTCATGACTTGCTGGCGGGCCATGGGATCCGTTACCTTGTCTTCGAAGATCAGTTTCACATAAGAAAGTCCAAAGATAGAGGTGGATCGCAGACTGATCTTTTGCTGCACCGGATTGAGGGCCAGCTCAATCGGGATGGTGATGAACTTCTCGACCTCCTCCGCGCTCCGTCCGGGCCATTGGGTGATGATGCTGATTTCGGTGTTGGTTACATCCGGAAAGGCTTCGATGGGCATGTTCCGGAAGGTGATGATCCCATGCACCACCATCAATAATGCCAAAAATAGGATGAGGTACCGATTTTTCAGGGAAAAGGCAATGACCTTTTTTAAGAAGCCTGTCATGACAAATGTGTTTGATGATCCAATGAAAACCAGCGATGAATATTTTCCCTCAAAGCGGAGGCGCAGAAGCAGGAGTGACTCCTAGTTGTTCAGATTGTTGTAGATCAGCAGGGCTTTGGAGGCAATGACCTGATCCCCGTTTGCCACCCCGCTCGAGACGAAGACCTTCCCTCCAAAACTGCTTTCCACCGAGACTTTTGTGATCTCGGCATGTCCGGACCCCTTGTATTTCAACACGTAATACTGACTATTGTCGAAGATGAGGGCCTCCTTGGAAAGACAGGGCAGTATGCGGCTCTGTTTGTCGGTGACGGTCACGCTGGCAAACATCGCGGGTTTGAGCGCCAGATCCGGATTGGCCACCTGGATACGAACCTTCATCACCTTGGTCACCGGATCCAGCACATTGACGATCTTGTCCACCTTTCCCTCGAACAGACGGTCGGGATAAGAGAGGGTGGAAATGGAAACCGGAGCCCCCAGTCGTACATTCTGGATGTTGGACTCATAGACGTTGGCCATCACCCAGACCGTTTTCAGGTCAGAGACGGTGAAAAGGTTTAGGTTGTTGTCCTGCCGGATAGAGGTATTGTTGGTGATGTTCTTCTGAACGATGCATCCACTGATGGGAGCCCGGATCACATAATCGCTTTTCGTCCCATCTCCGTTGATTTTCAGCACCCGCTCTGCCATCTCGTTCTGCGCCAGCGCCTGCTCATAATTGGTTGTGGCATTGGCGACCTCCAGCTGGGTGGAAAGACCGTTGCGAAACATCTCCCTTGCAACCCCCAATTGCTTGGCAGCCAGTTTCAGATTGGTCTCGGCAATCACCTTGTTGTTGGTAAAATTGGCCATCTCACTGCTTTTCACGACCGCCAGCACCTGACCGGAGCGAACGAAATCCCCCAACTGAACCTTGACCTCCTGGATGACCCCGCTCACCAGCGGATAAATGTTCACCTGGTGATCCTGATCGAAGTCGACCACCCCAGTAAAATTGACCGCGCTCTCCAACGGGGCCGATTTCACGGTATCCAGGCGCAGCTCCTGCAGCAGACCGGAAGGGATGACATAAGGAGTTTTGACCTCCTGGTCGGCCGTTGGCTTGCCGTGACAGCCCGACA
>JAJTBP010000250.1 GCA_021286825.1 Marinilabiliales bacterium
TCCTGAACAATCCGGAATATGGCTATACCGGTCGTTGCAAGGGAGGGGTGCGATTCCGGATTGGATCAGGCAAGCATCATCTTTCCTTTGCGGAATCATCCATTCCTCCGGTACAACATTGAAGGGGTGATCCTGAGCTGATGGTTAAACGATGTCCATCCTTCCAACACAATTGAGTTGATTTCACTTGACCCAAACGAATTCTATGAAAATTCTCAAAACACTGCTGCTTTCTTTGGTTGCACTGGTCCTGCTGGCCCTGCTTCTTCTTACGAGTTTGTACGGATATTTTCAATGGCGCAACAGTCAACCCTTTGGCAAGATGGAGACTCCTGTTCAACCGGGTGAAGTGGGCCAATATGTGGCTCCGTTCATTGGAACAGGAGGATATTTCTGGGTTTGTGGCAACAATTTTCCGGGAGCTTCGGTTCCATTTGGAGAGATGCGATTGAGTCCGGACACCTGGTCGACCGTTTTCCGAAAAGAGGCCATGAACACAGCCGGCTATTACTTTCCCGACAACCGCATCATCGGCTTCAGCCACACGCGCTTAAGCGGAACCGGTGCCACGGATGGCGGTCATTTCCGAATGATTCCGGCGATAGGGGAGAACGGATGGACCGATTATCTGGATAGAAAATATGCCAGGTTTTCGCATGAACAGGAACGCGGATTTCCGGGCTATTACGCTGTCCGGCTGGAACAACCCGCTGTCTTGGCAGAGCTCACCTGTGCTTCACGAACCGGACTGCATCGGTATACCTTTTCGCAGGGTACTCCCCCCCATCTCTTGTTGGACATCTGCAGTGTGTTGGGGGACAAGGAAGCCGATCCTGGTCATGTGACAATTCATGCGGAAAAGAATGAACTGGAAGGAGAGGTGAAGACGTATGGGACCTTTGCTTCCCGTTTCGGGGGGATACAGGTCTATTTTTGTCTGCAATTTGACCAGCCTTTCAGTCAGGCAACGATCTGGAGAAATCGCGAGAATCTGGGCAATGCCGCTTCCGGAAGTGGGAAAGGGCTTGGCGTTGATCTTGCTTTTCTGCCCGACAAAGGCCCCATCGTGGCCAGGTTGGCCATTTCGCATGTGAGCCTGGCAAATGCCCGGATGAATCTGGAGTCGGAATCAGGAGGGAAGCGTTTTGAACAGATGGCAGAAGAGGCCAAAAACCGATGGGAGGAAAAGTTGTCCCTGGTAAAGGCAAATATCCCGGATGAAGAGAAGCGGGTAATCTTCTACACTGCACTATACCGAAGTTTCCAGATGCCCACCCTATTTCAGGATGTAAATGGCGAATACATCGGTTTTGACAAGCAGGTTCATAAAGCCGAGGGATACCAATATTATACCGATCTCTCCTTATGGGATACCTTCCGGACACTCCACTCCCTTTACATGCTGGTAGCTCCTTCCGAGCAGCGCGACATGTTGGTTTCACTGGTAAAGATGAAAGAACAGGGTGGCGGATTGCCGCGTTGGCCTTCGGGATATGGATATACGGGATCCATGCTTGGATCGCCCGCAGACATGGTCATTTCGGAATCCTACCAAAAGGGAATACGGGATTTTGATGTGAAAAGTGCCTATGAATCGATGAAATTTCTGGCGCTCCATCCCAGACCCAAGGATAAGCATATGGACAGCAAGGATGGAATTGCGGAATACAACCAATATGGTTATTGTCCGACAGATCTGATGGAAAGAGCCGTATCGCGAACACTGGAATATGCCTGGGCAGATAAGGCGATTGCTCTGCTGGCCGACTCATTGGGCTATGCCGATGATGCACGCCTATTCTATCAACATGCACTCAATTACCGGAATGTATGGAATCCGGCAACAAAATATTTCCAATCACGCGACACCAGGGGAAAATTTACCGAATCTTTCAACCCGCTCAAGCTCTCTTATTTTGATTCACAAGGGAAGTACACCAAGGACTATGTTGAGGGAAGCGGGCTACAGTGGCGTTTTGCCGTTCCCTTCGATCCCGAAGGTCTGATCAACCTGTTTGGGGGAAATGAGCCCTTCGTGGCCGAACTGAATGATTTTTTTGAAAAATCGGATCCAAGCATGAGCAGTTGGAATCCGGGGTCTTACTATTGGCACGGCAATGAACCGGATATCCATGCCGCCTATTTGTTCAACGAAGCTGGCCGACCCGACCTTACCCAAAAATGGAGCAGTTGGATCCTCGACCACAAATATGCGGTTTGCGCAGATGGAATCGATGGAAACGATGACGGGGCTACATTATCCTCCTGGTACATCTTTGCCTCCATGGGCTTTTACCCGATTGCCGGCACCGAATGGTACGAATTGGGTGCACCCGCCTTCAATCGTGCCCTCCTCAAGGTGGGACAGGGGAAAACACTTGTCATCGAAACGGAAAATTTCTCCGGGGAGAACCGCTATGTTTCCGAAGTCTGGCTGAATGGACAGCGGATTTTCGGCAACAAACTACACCATCGACAGATTGCCAACGGTGGCAACCTGAAGTTCGTGATGAGCCATTTACCCGTCATCACCCGATATTAGCTGGAGCAGCCCCATCGGCTTGTAAAATGGGCACTTTCTTCCTTCAAAAAGGGGGGAGGGGTCCCAAACATTGCATTTCTCAAAAATGGATACCGAAAGGGTGATAAAAATGGAATTTTCGAATTATTTGGTAAAACCATATGATAAATAGTGCCGGCAGCAGGTAAAAATGATTTGTGGACGAAATCCGTTGTTCATTTTCAGACCCTGCCTGATGACATATTTCGCTGCTATCCGGGGTGGAAAATTCCAAAATGTGAATAAATATTAACCCATTTTTATGTTTTTTTGCGAAAAATCATTGCAAAAGAAAAATATTTTACGAAAAAGATACCATTAAGATTTTTTAACTAATATTGTGTAGTTTTATAGGAAATATCAACTGTAACGACTAATTAACTTTCTTTAAAATGTGTCCTGGAGGAGTAGATTTTTCCTGATCCGGACACTGTCAAAATCAATACGAATAATTAATTATTAACCTCTAAATCTTCAACCACTTCTATGGGATAAAAGTGAAATTAATTTGTTAAAAAATTGAAATTCAAATAATTAAATTTAAATGTCCTGTTTATGAAAAAATTCAAATTAGCCAGCTTGCTTTTTTTAGGGTTGTTGCTTGCAGTTGCCTGTAAAAAAGATACCCCTGCTCCTACGGCTACCTTTACGGCAACCGTGAATGACGGGGTGGTATCATTTGCTGCTGAGGTAACGAATGACACCAAGTACGAGTGGGATTTCGGAGACGGAAGCTACATCAATACGCTGAAGGCTCCTGTACACACCTATCTTCAAGGACCAAATCCCCTGCAATACACTGTTGCCTTGACGATCAAAGGTCCGGGAGGACAAGTAACAACTAGCCAAACGATTACCATTCCTGCCAAGACCAAAATGCAGTTCCTGACGGGTGGTACACCGGCCAATCCGAAGTCTAAAAAATGGAGAATTGCAGTAGGTGCGCCCTCCTTCAATATCAATTTTGCCACAGCCACTTTTTCTCCCAACTACAAGAGTTATCCGGGAGGTATTCTGTCGGCTGTCGGACTTAGTGCCGTCTACAACGATACCTTCGAATTCAAGAGCGATGGTACCATGAAAATCAACTCCAATGGTGGAGGTATTTTTGCCGGATATGTCTATTGTGTGCTCAACGGAGTGGCCAACATCGGCAATGCAGGCGGATCCGGTCTTACCTATGCCAAACCTTATACGGCTCCTACCAATGCAACCTTTACCATCAATGAGAACAAGGATTATACATTGACAACGGCTCCGGATGGAGTGAATGCGACCTCTGTTACCTATGCCAAGGTGACTACGCTTAGCTTCACCAATGGTGGTTTCCTTGGGATCAAGGACTTTGTCAGTGAATGTGTGATTCAATCGCTGAATGATACGCAAATGGTTGCAAACCTTTTTGTATCTGCTGTAACTTCGGGACAGGTTGGCAAGCCCAACTTCGCCCTCAATGTTTATTTTGAGGTAGCTCCTTGATTGTGAAAAGGGTTTGTATTCAGTGGAAAAATATCCCAAACATTACAACTAACAAAAAATAGATATGATGAAGCAAAAAATGCTTAAAGCAATGTTTCTAGGCATCCTGATGGTTGTTTCGATCAGCCTCTTTGCCCAAAATATTGTCACAGGTCTTGTCAAAGATGATACCGGGCAGTCGTTGCCGGGTGTCAGCGTGGTCGTGAAAGGAACCACCACGGGAACCGTTACCGATATTGATGGAAAGTTCTCTCTTTCCGCTCCGGCAAATGCCACACTGGTCTTCTCATTTGTGGGTATGCAGACCAAGGAATTGGCCATCGGAAACCAGAGAAAGGTTGAGGTCACCATGGCTTCCAGCTCCATTGGGGTGGATGAGGTTGTTGTGACTGCCCTTGGAATTTCGAGGGAGAAGAAATCACTTGCCTATTCCGTTTCCGAAGTTAAGAGTGATGAATTGGCCAAAGCCGCAAACACCAACGTGCTGAAATCGCTCGATGGCCGTGTGAGTGGTGTGAACTTCACCAATGCCAGTTCGGACCCGAACGGTTCAGTATTCGTAACCATTCGTGGAGCTACCAGTTTGAATATCTCCAGTTCTACAGCTGCCAGTCAGCCGCTCTTCGTCATCGACGGTATTCCGGTGGGAACCACCTCTGTCGACAACCGCAACGGTGCAGACTTTGGTAACCTGCTTTCTCAGATGAACTCAGATGACATTGAGAGCATTTCCATCCTGAAGGGTGCCAGTGCCGGTGCATTGTACGGATCGGCTGCAGGTAACGGAGTCATCATGATCACCACCAAATCCGGTAAGGCCGGTAAAAAAGGGATCGGTGTTAGTGTAAACTCTTCCATCATGTGGGACAGGCCTTACAACTTCTTCGTGACACAACAACTGTATGGCGATGGAATTCGTGCCTCGTCCATTTACACTTCTGGTTATGACTGGGGTGCAAAATTCTCGGATTTTACCACCGCT
>JAJTBP010000251.1 GCA_021286825.1 Marinilabiliales bacterium
GGAATTGATACGGGCCTATCTGAAGTCGGAACCCGTTGTCAGGAGCTTCCATGATGAACATGTTCAATTTGGAGGTTCCGGGATCACGGTGGTCGAATTGTGATGCGATTTTATCCAATACGTTGGATAAACCTGTCTTCTTGCAAATAAACCATACAATCCATACTTTTGACTCCATACGCTATTAACCGTTAACTCTTTGTACATTCCATGAAACGATCCCTACGCATCAGATACGCCCTCTTTTCAATGATGTTGCTGATGGTTAATCCCGCTTCCTTTGCACAGCGCAACCCGGTTCAGGGCGGAAAACCGGATCCCCAATTGAGTCAGTCAGACAATGATTTCATCGACCGGCAGGATGCCCTCTTTCTGGATTCTGTCCAAACAGTGATCAAATCTCATCCGCCTGTTGCCCGTGAAGGGAAAGACAGGGGATATGCCAAACTCTTGCTGGATGCGGTCTTTCATGACAAATATGCTGCCTTCCGAAAACCGGTAGTCGATTGGTTTCATAGACGTGGCAACGAAGCCATTTCCGGTTTGGAATCCAAGACTGATCCTGTCGGCATGAGAATCTGGAAGATTTATTGTACGGACCCAAAGCGTCACCATCGCCTTTGACCTGGTCAGTGGGAGTACTTCGGGATCACCCTCGTTTGCATTGAATCAGCAGGAACTGGAAAAAATAGTCGGAAAATGTGATCTGCTTTTCATCAGCCACAAACATGAGGATCATGCAGAAAAAGCAATTGTTTCATTGTTTCTCAAGGCAGGAAAACCGGTCATTGCTCCGGAACAATTGTGGCGGGGCGATACCGTTTCGTCATTCATTCAGCATCCCGAAAGAGAGGGCAACAAGGTTCAATCTGTTCGACTGAAGGGTGGCACGACCCTTTCATACAAGGTGTTTCCCGGCCATCAAATGGAATCGATCGACAACAATGTGTACCTCGTAACCACTCCGGAAGGATACACAATTGCCCATACAGGGGATGAAATCAACGAAGGAAAATTCATGATCGATTTTGATTGGATCGATGAAGTTTACAAAAGCAATACGGTCGACCTGTTGCTGCCCAACGCATGGACCATGGATATTCAGCGGATTGTGAAGGGATTTAACCCGGGTTTGGTTATGCCAGGTCATGAGCTGGAATTGGGACATACCGTTTGGGACCGTTTGCCTTATTGGGGAGATGATGCCTACCTGCAACTCAACTATGCTGCGCTGAAAAAATCCTCCTATCCGGTGGTACCACTGATCTGGGGTGAATCATACCGTTATGTGCCCAAAAGATTTGAAACAGCACCCGTAAAGAGTACTCCCCGGAAGAAGCGTCGTTGAAAGTGACAGACTATTGTTGGAGGCGATAAGTTCCGGCTGGCAATTCCCAAGCTCTTTGCTTCATCGGATGATCCAACCTTTTTCCGTCGGAAGCCATGGTTACCTTCCAGGTTGCACCTCCGGGAACCATTGCCGGAACAACAGCAATGCTGCCTGAGGGGACCGTCAAATCAAGCAGCAGGTGTCCATCCTTACCACGTTCCCACTTCACGACAATCTTGCCTCCGGAAGCCTCCACTTGTGCCTGGACTCCCTGCAATTTCTCGGGAAAACAGGGATCAACCCAAAACTTCCGGAAGCCATCGCCTGCTTCCATCGGTCGGATACCGGCCAACCAGCGGAAAAACCACTCAGAAACACTACCAAACATCGGATGACAATTGGAATAGGTATCCTCACTCTCTTTCCAGGTCTCCCAGAGGGTTGTGGCTCCGCGATCCACCATATGCCCCCAACCCGGGTAACGCGAATCCTTGACAATTCGATAGACTTCGTCAGCCAGTCCTGCTCTGGACAATGCTTCCAAAATGTATTTGGTCCCAAAAATGCCCGTGGTAAAATGCCCGGCCGGTTCGTGGTTCAATGCTGATCTCAAGGAATCGATGGCAGCCGGAATCCCATGCTTCGGTACAATTCCGTGAACCAGTAAAGTGGCAAAGAGTGTTTGCCGGTTGATTGGATCCGGAACCGGTTGATCCCAGAATTTTTCCCGTACCAGACCCCTCAATCGATTGGCCAACTCGCTGAATTGCAAGGCATGTCGCTTGTCCCCACAGATCGTGGCAAATCGTTGCATGACCTCGGCACACTCCAGGTAGTGACAGGAACCAATCAACTCCACCGGAACCTTCACCATTGACTCGTGATCACTTAGGCCCTTGTGCACCAGACCTTCCGGATGCAATTTTTTAACCTTTTGCATCCATTCCAGATCCTTTGGGTACAACTTTTTCACCAATCCAGTATCTCCATAATACTGCAACAACTTATCCTGCGTAATCAAGAATGCTGACTCCCAACTAATTCCACAGTATTTGATGCCAACAAATGGTGCCGTGTCAATAAAAATCGAATCTTGCATGGCATCCACCCAATCATAGATGGTCTTTTTGTAAAAGCCATGCATGTCGAAATTGTAACAGAAGGCATCCGCTGTTGCATTGAGGTCTCCCCCATATCCAAACTTTTCCCTGGCCGGACAATCACTCTGCACAGACTGCAGATTGTTCAAGAAAGTCCTGCGGCAAACCGTTTGGATCTCATTGATCAGCTGCTCGGAGCAGCGAAAATAATTGCCATTTTCCACTTTGGAATGGAAGACCAGCGCTTCCATCTCATCGGCGGCAGGTGTGTAATCCAGCCCAGTGATTTCCAGATATCTGAATGTATGAAAAGTAAAATTCGGCTGAAAATATGCCCTTTCGTCCCTACCGAAACGGAATTGGTCTTCCTGCCAGGCAATGTCTGGCGATCCCGGTCCACCTCTCCCCTTTTTCTTGATCTGACCGGCTACTGTGGTCATGGGATTCAGGGTACCATCCTGAAACAGACGCTCTCCATATCTGAAAACTACCTTGCCACCTGGTTTACCATGCAGACGAATGCCAAGGGTTCCGGTCACATTTTGGCCAAAATCCACGATGCATCGTTTCTCTTTGCAAGTGATGGAGACAGGTCGGATTTTTTCAGTAATTCCGATGGCAGGAAAGTCTCCCGGCTGCAAAATGCCCCCGGGAGACTCCACCAGCTTGGCAGGTTCCCATTGCCCCGAAGCAGCTTCGGGTTGATCCCAGCCCTCCGGGTTCAAAGAGGCGTCGTAGCTGACACCCAGGTAAACGCTGTTTCTGAGCAGGGGACCCGGAGCCGTCAACCAACTTTCATCCGTAAGCATCCTGTTTTCCTCTCCTTTCCCTGTTATCATCTCCAGTGCGGCAATGAATCTTGGTTCACCTGTTGGCAAGGGTTCCCTGAGATTTCTGCTGCCCCACATCCGCAAAGGCAAAAGATTGTAAAAACCATTGCCCAATTCAACGGCGATCCGATTGTTTCCTTTGCGAAGCAGGTGCGTCACATCAAAGGTGGATGAATAGATTCGTTTGGAAAAATTAGTCCAGGCAGGTTCCAGCAAATTGTCTTCCATCGCCATGCCATTGACCCGAACCCTGAAATATCCTGCGGCGGCGATTGTCAGTCTTGCTTCCCGAACACCCTCTTGCAAGACAAAGTCTTTCTTGAACAAGGGTGCAGGATGATCCAGGTAGAGCAGCGAATCAGGAAGGCTTACCGGTTTTTGTCCTGCGATCCACTTTGCAGTACTCAGATCAGCGGATCCTGTGGTAACCCGGGTTTGACCGTCGACGAACTGAATCAGCAACAGGCTCAGCAGGATGGAATATAACTTCTTGGCACTCAGGTATGGGTTATGCATGGTTTTTATTGTAATCTTCGATACATTGGAAAGGGTAACAATCTCATCAAAAGGGCAATCAGTCCCCATCGGTGTGTGACATAAGCCACACGCTTTTTTCGCTTGACAGCATTCATGATCTGTTTGGCTACTTTGGCCACGGATGCGACCCAAAAAAGTCCCTCTCCCTTGGCCATGGCTGTGTCGGTGAGACCGGCCCTGATATCGGTTACACATATGGCTTTCGATATTCCCGCAGCTCTGATCGATAGGGCTTCCATATAATTGATTTGGAAAGCTTTGGATGCATTGTAGGCAGGAGCTTGCAAATTACCCCTGTGCCCACCGACAGAAGTGATGACGACCAAATGACCGGAACCCTGCTGGACCATTCGGTAAAAGACCAGATCGACCACCTTGGTGAAACCTGTCACATTGGTATCGAGGGTCTCTCTTTCCATCGCAAAGTCCAGCTGGGGGTTCAAGGCACCTACTCCGGCACAATGAAAAACCAGATCAATCGGATGCGCATCGAATAGTCGATTCAAAAACCGGACGGAATCCTCATCTGTTACGTCCATTGTATGAACCTCGATCAACTCCGGAAACTCTGTTTTCAAGGAGTTCAGCTTTTCGATCCGCCGGCCCAAGGCATGGACCATGAAACCTTTTCGGCAACAACAGAGAACCAATTCCCTGCCGATACCGGAGCTTGCTCCGATGACAACTGCTTTTGTCATTGTGCGATTCAAATGGTCTAGTTCCAAACGACCTGATCGTTGCTGCGAACAGCATGGGGCGGAAATGGATGCTTTTCGTCAAATGGATAAAGCGCCCGCTGGTCCTCAATCACAATTCCCTCTTCACGCACCGTACCGTCCGGTTTCATGGCCTTGGTGACATCCAATTTCAAATATTTGGCCAGAAATGGATAGACGGCAGCGCGCTTGTTGAGATCGTACCCATGTTTGTCATTGGGCAGGTGAACATTGGCCACAAGATCTTCTTTTCCAAACAGATGGTATATATATTTCAGATGGGGCATTTCGACTTCCGGATTGTTTTTGGTCCAGTCGCCACCATCAGAAACCAGCAACATGGGTCGTGGCACCGCACAGGCCGCAATCTCTACATTGTTGGTCTGGTAATGATCCCCCTTGTGGATGGGCATTCCGCTCTCACAGACACATCCCCCGAAGAAATGGGCCGAGACCATGACTACCGGTACAGAGACTTTTACCCTTTGATCGACAGCCGTCAACAGAA
>JAJTBP010000252.1 GCA_021286825.1 Marinilabiliales bacterium
GGGAACAAGAGCAGCATACTACCCACCACAAAGTTGAAGATCATCAACTCCACGATGCCCATGTCTTGCAGAAAGATGACAGAGAAGGTAAACAGCATGTTGATGAAGAGAATGGTGTAGGTTGCCATCTTGTGATTCATCCCCAGGGCCAGCAACCGGTGATGGGTATGGTTCTTGTCGGCATGGAAAGGAGACTTCTTCTGCAGGATCCGAATGCTGAATACCCGAAGGGTGTCAAGCAGAGGATAGATCAAGATGCCAAAGGCGACAGCAGGAGTAGAATGAATGGCATAGGGAACCGTCTTGTCGATGTTGAATTCATTGAACTGAACCACCAATACACCCATTACGGTACCGAGGATCAGAGACCCGGTATCCCCCATGAAGATCTTGTTTTTGATCCCATAGACATTGAAGAAGAAGAACCCAAGCAGCGATCCGACGAGAGAGAAGGAGACAATCGAATATTCGGTGTGTCCACTCAGAAAGAACCAGACACCAAAAACCGAGGCCGCAAACATGCTCAATCCTGCCGCCAATCCGTCGATTCCATCAATCAGGTTGAAGGCGTTGATGAAGACGATGAAGACAAAACCGGTTAGCAGGAAACTGGCCCAAATCGGGATGGTTTCGATGCCCAGAAATCCGTGCAGGTTGGTAAACCGGAAATGTCCCAGGACAATCAGAATACTTGCCGTAATCAGTTGGGCAATCAACTTCTTTCTTGCACTCAGCGTGACAATGTCATCCTTTAGACCAACAAAAAACATGATGATAACACCGGCAAGTATAAAGGTTAACCCCGGAAGAATGTACCCATTCCGGGTCAAGGTCAATCCCAGGACAAATCCGAGAAATATGGAGATGCCACCCAAGGTTGGAATCTTGTAAGTGGAGGAGGAACGGCCATTGGGGACCGCAAAGAGCTTTAGTTGTCGTGAAACATTGATGATGGTCGGTATCGTCCGGGCCGAAATGACAAGGGCGATAAAACCACTGAGAAAAACGTAAATCAAATCACGCATAGGGTCTCGATTAGGAAGGTTCTAGAGCGATAATCGGAAACAATTTTGTGCATCTTGTTTAGGATTTTACAAAAATAGAAAGATTTTATGAAATGCTTTTAATCAATCCAATTTAATATACTCCAAAAGGTAAAAAATGTTCCCTGTTGAACATGGATTTGGCTTATTTTCACTCCGCTTTTTTGCTGTTTAACCTAATGTTTTCCCGGATGTTGTTTTGACTTTATCGTCTGATGCGTACCCGAAATGCGTTATCTATTTTATGATCAGAGACAAGCACCAAATAACCTCCACCTCCGGCTCCGCTCAGTTTCCAACCCAAGGCTGCTCCGCTCAGTTTGCCGATGGCGGATCGGATTTCATCATTCACCATATGGGGGAACATGGTTACCTGGGCCTCAAAGCTTGCGCGAAGATGGTGCCCAAAACCGGCTAAATCCTTCTCCAGCAAAGCATCCCAACATCCGTTGGCAGCGGCCGACAATTGGGCTACCTGGCTGTGCTCAACCACCGAATCTTTCAACGGGTCGAACCCCGCTTTTCGGGGCGAGAGTGGCACAAATTGCAGACATGATTCGATCCATTGCAGCAGTGCTTCGTCTGCCCTATGGGTGATCCGATGCGGCCAATCTTCGCCCGGGCCATAGTCCAGTCGGTTCAATCCCGAATAGACAATCCCGATGGCATCCTGTGATCCAGGGGAATAGGGTGTTTGCAGTTGCTTCTCCTGTTCAAACAGCTTTTTTGCCAGGGTCTCAGGATCATCGGATGGTAAGGAATCATGCCACAATTCAATGGCTTTCTGTCGGGTGCTGCCGGCCATCCCACTCCGTTCTGCAAAAAGGTGATCGGGTTCAATGGAAAGGGTAAGAACCGGTCCGGCTCCGTATTGGGAGACAAAAGGCTGATCCAGCCATCCTCCCGCCAGATCGACCCGGTAGGGTATTTGGCAAACAGGACGTAGGAAGGAAGAGGAGCGGCTGGGAAGTCCTTCAACCGGGATTCGATCGCCCACCCTCCACTTTATCTGTTCTTTTTCACAGAAGCCTCTTTTCTCTTCAGAAAAACCATCTGCGTTGACAAAAAACAGATCGGGTTTTAGATTCCTTACCTCTGTCTCAAAATCCAGGTGTCCCGATCCCGAGTTGATCCAGGCTTCCTTTACAAACCGAAGGGATTGAACCATAAACAATCGCTCCTTTTCCGGACAAACCGGATACCTCCCCTTGAGGGCACGCACCGTTTCATCAGAACCAATGCCCACATAGAGTTCGCCCCAAGTTGAGGCTTCTCGCAAAAAGGCAACATGCCCGGAATGGAGCAAATCAAAACATCCAGATACAAAAACCTTCATGGTTGAAAGATGAAATCCATGGTGTAAGGTAACCAAATCAGATGAGGATGACAATTGCGGAATCAGCAGGAGGGAATCAGGAGTGGTTCCGATTCATTCAAAGCATTGCCGGTGGATCTCCTGATAGACCTTCACTGTCAGGTCAAAACTGCGATCCCAGGTAAATTGCTGAGCATTTCTTTTCCCTTTCTCGATCAGTGCGTTGCGGAGACTTGTCCCTTCCATAAGACCCTTTACCGCTTCTACAATGGCCTCCAGTGAATTTTCAGTCACCCATTGGGCCCCTTCTCCGGCCACTTCGGGCAAGGCGGAGCTATTCAGGCAGACGACCGGACAACCCGCACTTTGGGCTTCGATGACCGGTATGCCAAATCCCTCATACATTGACAAATAAAGTAGGCAAAGGGCGTGATTGTAGTAGAAATTCAGGGCTTTCGTGGCAACATTGTTAAGCTGTGCGAATCTGTTCGGCCCCAGCAGTTGGGTGAGGTGAATGGTTTCTGCTTTTTTTAAGGGACCACCACCAATGATCAACAAGGGTAAATTCAGGTGTGCGGCAACTTCCATGACCCGGATAAAGTTCTTGTAACGGCTAATCCGCTCACCGACAAATAGCAGAAAGGTCCCGGAAGGGAAGGGAAGAGGAAATGTCCCTGTATCGCCTTTGGGTAGCGGAAAGAATTGACCCGGATTGACCCCATTCGGAATGACCGTTACCCGATTTTCTGAAATCTTGGGATATCGATTCAACAATTCTTGTCGGGTAAAATCCGAAACCGTGATCAGGTGATAGGAGGAGTTGATGGCCCATTGCTTTTGATGGTGGTGGACCATCAGCGGTAAGCCAGTCCGGAAGTGTTCATAGGTAAAATCGTGTACAGTGGTCAGATTGACCATTGCTTTGTTCCGGCAAATCCGATAATAACTGGAGTGGAAGATTCCTTTTTCCCCCGGTATATTTGGATTGAAGTACCGATCCAAAAAAGAGGGCAAATGTTGCTTCCCAAAGGCGCTCTCGGAAGCATTGGAAGGATCAGTATCGGCATCCAATCTCCGCTCCGGACCAATGGAATGAATCTTGAATTCAGGACTTTGCTTCAAACGGTTCATCATCTCGGTCCAACGGACAGAGATGCCTCCTTGTTGTTGAAGCGAATGGATGATGTGATCCAAATACAGGTCGATCTTCATGTTCCGATCAGTTGATATTGTCTGATCTTTTTCACCAATCGTTTGATGGCATAGGTCCAGGAAATTGAGATGCCGTTGACTTTGAAGGCGCGAAGGCATTCCCTGTTTTGCCTCAATATACCGCTCAGGCTACGGTTGGAAAGTCCGCCGAGTCTCATCCTGACCAACGGAATGGGAAGATATTGGGCCTTGATCCGATGGATGGCCAGCATTCTGAATTCCAGCTCAAAATCGGCAGCGATCTTGAATTGAAGGTCGTATCGTCCGTATTGGTCATAGACACTTTTCCTCAAGAAGAAGGAAGGGTGGGCAGGATGCCATCCATCCGTAAAGGCCAGTTCGTAGTAAGGGCCTGTCTTCCAATGTCTCACTACCCGCGAAGTGTCATTTCTGTTGACATAATACAGGTCACCGTATACACAGTCGACCGTTTGATCCTCAAAGCATTTCGCTACGCGTTCCAATACATCTGCTCCATTGTAGAGATCATCTGAATTCAAGATGGCGATGATTTCTCCATCAGCCCTTTGGATACCCCGGTTCATGGCATGGTAGGGGCCTTGATCTGATTCAAAACAGTACAGGGATACCTCACTTGAAAACTGCTTCAACAGGGCCAAAGTCTCATCCGTAGAACCTCCGTCGATCAAAAGATGTTCCTTATCCGGATAATGTTGATTTCTGACGGAAAGAATGCAATCGGCCACGGTCTCTGCACTGTTGAGCGTAGGGGTGATGACTGAAATTTTCACGGATGGTTGGATGGTTTGGTTCGGATGAATGATGATTCAGACAATTCAAGCATGGCAGAAACCAAAACCAAAGAAGATTTGCTGTTCAGCGATGGATTTGATTTGCGAAGGAATCGAGCGACTACATGAAGGACCATACTACCCAAACAAGCCTTGCAGAAGCTAAACGTGGGATCAATGTCCTAATGTCGTCAACTATGCATCTTTGGTTTCGTGAGGTAGCAGGTATGGAGACAATGGATCGCTTTCGATTCAATCGATTGACCATTCCAGGTCAATCAAGTCTTTCATGTTTCAGGTAGTATCAGAACTTCCGGTTTATGGGGAAGATCTTTAAAGACCTTGTAAGCCAAATCACTTTTGGGAAAAACAATGACCCAGGCTGTCAAGAAAATAAGCATCCAATCTGTATAAAATGACAGATGTTTTTGATACCAAAGCTCTAATTCTCCCTTATATGGGGAAATGTGCTCCGCATAAAACTGATGGGTTGGTAATTTTGTGTTTGAAAGCAATTGCTCCTCATCTCTGAAAACGATCGATCCGATCCCTGTGAGGCCCGGTTTTACATCATAGATTCTTTCCTTGACATGTTGTGGATAGGGATCAAATGTTTTGTCGACGAGTGGTCTGGGGCCAACAATGCTCATATCTCCTTTGAGAATGTTGATCAACTGCGGGATCTCATTGATTTT
>JAJTBP010000253.1 GCA_021286825.1 Marinilabiliales bacterium
TACCAATTTTCCAGTCTGGATGAGGTACTCCAGGATCCCGTCTATGGGACACCTGTGACCCGTTTCGGTAACTGGGGCATCTCATGGATCGACAGGTGGGCTTTGTCAAGCGGGAAAAAGGGTGATTTTTTCAAGGATGAACCCGACGTGCCGGGATACATCCGGAAGTTGGTTCCTTAAGCAAGCGGACTGTCCTGAAATTTTCAGAGAAGGTTGGCCAAAGGATGGGTCATCGTCTTCGAAACTTAATTACTGCCGCGCATCATTGCGGATAGCATCAGGTAATCGTCCATCACGAATCCCTCCCCGATGTCATTCACCACCTCGCCATAGATATCGAATCCCATCTTCTGGTATGCTTCGATGGTTCCCGAGTTGTTCTTGTTGACGGTTAGCGTGATATAACCAAAACCATCGGCAAAAGCCTTTGCTACCAGAAATCCGATAAAGATCTTGCCGATTCCTTTGCCTCTTTCGGAACTCAGTAAATAGAGCTTGCTCAGAAAGATCTCATGGCTTTTTTCAAGGATGGCGGCATATCCCAACGTTTCACCTGCCCGGGTAATGAGGAAATATTCATATCCCTCTTCCCGGATCTGCGTTTGTACAGATTTGGCAGACTGAAACTTATCCAGCATGTAATCCACCTGTTCCTGACCAATGATGCTGACATAATATTCGTTCCAGATTTCGGAACCGAGACGTGCGACTTCCCTGATCTCAGAGGGTAAGGTGACCGGACTGATCCTGATTTCCATTTTACCGGATCTGAGCTCCCAGCTCACGTTTGAATGCATTCATCAATTTCTCCATGGTCTTCTCTATCAACTTGTCGTTAAGGGTTTTGGAGTCATCCCGGAGAATAAAACTAACGGCATAGGATTTCTTGCCTTCCGGCAGATGTTCGCCTTCATAGACATCGAAGATCGAAACGGATTTCAAGAGGTCCTTTTCTGTGCGCATGGCCCACATGCGAATGGAGGAAAAGCTCACCTCCTTGTCGATCAACAGGGCCAGGTCTCTTCGCACTTCAGGAAACTTGGGAAGGGGCGTGTAGGCCACCTTCAGTTTGCGGATCGCATGAAGCAGCGCGGTCCAGTGAATGTCGGCATAGTAGACCTCGGCCTGTATGTCTGATCCACGCAGGATCTCTTTGGAAAGAATACCCATCCGTGCAATCTTCACCTGGTTGAAGGAATAATCCACTCCTTCCCGGAATATCTCATTGCTGAAATATTCTTGTTGGGTGTTTGCGGAGGATATGCCCAGTCTCAGGAGAATTTTCTCTACGTAACCTTTGAGTGTGAAGAAGGTGGTTGCCTTCGGTTTGGCTACCCAATTCTCATGTTCTTGGGTTCCCGTGACCCAAAGTGCCAGATGCTCTTCCTCCCGATAGTTTTTGACCGGATTGTCATATTGTTTCGATCCGTCGAAAAAATAGACATTACCGAATTCGTACAGTTTCAGATCCGGGTTACGGAAATTGGTGTTGCGCAGGATGGTTTCAAGTCCGCCAAAAAGCAGCGTCTGGCGCATGGCATTCAGGTCTGAACTGAGTGGGTTGAATAGCCGGACGCAGTTTTCACTCTTGAAACCGGTCAGTGAATCATAATAGGTAGCCTTGGTCAGCGAGTTGTTCATGATTTCATGGAAACCATTGGCCGTCAATGTTTCAGACACCAGGTTCTGCAATTTTTGTTTGTCGGGATGACCGGCATGTTGCAGGGTAGATTTGACAGAAATGCCGGGTTCTACCTTGTTGTATCCGTAAATCCGTAACAATTCTTCGATGACATCAGCTTCTCTTCGGACATCTACCCGATAGGGCGGAACGGCCAGTTGCAGTTCATCTCCGCTTTCGGAAAGAATGGAAATCTCAAGCGCCTGCAGGATGTTTTTCACGACATCCCTGGGAATCTCTTTGCCGATCAATCGATTGACCCGTTGGTAATTGATTGTGACGGGGAAGGGCAACAGCGCCGAAGGATCTGCCTGAACATCCACGATATCCGAGGCAATCTCACCACCTGCCCATTCACAGATCAACAAGGCTGCCCGCTTCAGTGCATAGAGGGTTCCATTTGGATCGACACCTCTTTCAAAGCGGAAGGAGGCATCGGTGTTCAGTCCGTGACGCCGGGCTGTTTTGCGGATGTAGACGGGGTTAAACAGAGCGCTTTCCAGGAACAGATCCCGGGTGCTCTCCTTGATGCCCGATTCAAATCCGCCAAATACTCCGCCAATACACATGCCTTCCGAAGCATTGCAGATCATCAGATCCTTCTCGTCGAGCGATCTCTCAACTTCATCCAGTGTCTTGAAACGGGTACCGGCAGGCAATGTTCCAACGACGATGCGGTTGCCCTTGATGGCCGAGAGGTCGAAGGCATGCAGTGGCTGGCCCGTTTCGAAAAGGACGTAATTGGTGATGTCAACGACATTGTTGATGGGTTTCAGTCCAATCACCCGAAGCCTGTTTTTGAGCCATTCGGGAGATTCTTTGATCGTCACGCCCGTGATGGAGAGTCCTGCATAGCGGGGACAAGCCTCAGGAGATGCGATCGTAACCGCTATTGGGTGTGTCTGTTTGTTTATTTTGAAGGATTCGACGGATGGACGGCTATAGTTCGTCTTCTCCTTTTGACTGAGATAGGCGGCAAGATCTCTTGCGACACCGATATGGGAGCCACTATCGATCCGGTTGGGTGTTAGGTCGACCTCCAGACAATAATCGCTTTCAATATGGAAATAGGTTGCAGCCGGCGTTCCCGGCACTGCTTGTTCCTCCAGAACCATGATCCCGCTGTGGTCATTTCCAAGTCCAATTTCATCTTCTGCGCAGATCATCCCCATCGAGACCTCTCCGCGAATCTTCGATTTTTGAATGGTAAAAGACTCATCCCCTTTGTAGAGGATGGTCCCGACCGTGGCCACGATAACTTTCTGTCCTGCGGCAACATTGGGAGCACCACAGACAATGGGCACCGCTTCACCGCTTCCCAGATTGACGGTCGTCAGGCTCAAATGGTCCGACCCGGGATGTGGTTGGCAGGTAAGCACTTCACCCACAACCAATCCCTTTAAACCTCCCTTGACCGATTCCACCTCTTCGACACTTCCTGTTTCCAATCCCAATTGGGTCAAGATTGCAGCAATTTCATGCGGATTCAGTGTTGTGTCGAGGTAATCCTTCAGCCACTTATACGAGATATTCATAGATGCTTGATTTGATCTCGCGAATTTAGGGAATTCTACCCGAAAGTCAAATTTCCGATCCACTTACTCTCCTTATCCCTTGCATTTGTCGATTTTAGTCCCGAGAGGGAGAAGGATCGAAAAGGGTGATAGAGCGGTCCCGTTTTCCTGTTGGCTCCTTTCGTCAACCGTTTATATGTCTGATGGAAGTCCCTGATTTCGGATAGACAAGAGGGTTTGTCAGGGAAAGCCTGACACCCAATTGCCAGACATTGGCAGGAGTCAATCCAGAAACTGATGTGGGTCTCCGATCCCCAAAGACAATCGTTGCAAGGGAAAGTCTCCGATCCAGGTTCTGGATTGGCCGAACAATTATTCTTATGTTTCATTGATTTCCCGCGAATCTTCCGATCTAAAAAAGTAAATAATTTTAGGTCAAGATATTGTTTGAATTTAATGAATTGTTATTTTGCATCACTTTTCAACCTGTCATACGTCGGGAGAGGTTGTTTTATAATACACTGAATATTAATAAGATAAATAATAGACATCTATGGCCTCAAGCAATAAGCCACGATTGGTGAAGGATTATGACAAGCTACCACTGGAAATCCAGTCGCAAATAAAACTGAACTATCCCCAAGGTTTTGCTGGCAATCTGATTACCTACATCGATGCGAAGGGTAAAGTGGTATCGGCACTTCCCTATGAGACGGATGAATACTATTACCTGGTTCGCATGACGTTGGCAGAAGCTTACGACATCATTGAGAACGATGATGATTTCGGTGATGATGGGATCCTCCGGGATGATTTCAATCTTCAGGGATTTGAAGGAACCGATGAAGAGGATGATGTGGAAGACATCGTAGATGAGCCACTGGACGAGGAAGATGATGATGACGATATCTAAAATGAAGAAGCCGGTTAGCCGGCTTTTTTATTTATTGGATCCAGGGTCAGGAAGGATCTGAAAGAATTTTTTCATCACAAAGAGCCAGGATTTCCGCCTCCTGATCCGGGTGAAACCAATGAATCTCCTGGTCCCTCCGAAACCAGGTAAGTTGTTTACGGGCGTACCTTCGGGTATTGGATTTGATCTTTTCGATGGCTTCCTCCCGGGTCATTTCGCCATCGAAGTAACTGAACAGTTCTCGATATCCCACTGTATTCATTGAATTGAGATCTCTGAAGGGCAGCAATGACCTGGCTTCGGATTCGAGTCCGTCGGCCATCATTTGGTCTACCCGGGCATTGATTCTTTGGTAGAGTTCCTCCCGATCTCTGTTGAGGCCGATTTTTAAGATGTCGAAATTTCTCTCCCGGACCACTTTGGTTCGTTGGGAAGAGTAGCTCTTCCCGGTGGAATAGCAGATCTCAAGGGCGTGGATGATACGGACGGGATTGAGCAGATCCACTTCGTTGTAGTATTCGGGGTCCAACATTTTCAATTCAGCCCGGAGATGCTGAATTCCAAAATTCTTCCAGCGGGAGATGATGGAGGCTCTCAGTTCGGGGTCAATGTCGGGCAATTCATCGATGCCTTTGCAGACGGCATCGATGTAAAGCATGGAACCGCCCGTCATCACTGCAACGGAATGATCCTTGAAGAGTCTTTCCAGCAGCTCGAGCACATCCATTTCAAATCGCGCGGCATGATAACTCTCCTGGATGGAGTGAGAACCAATCAGGTGGTGGGGCACTGCCAGAAGCGCTTCCGGTGGAGGCACCGCTGTACCCACAGACATCTCCCTGTAAATCTGCCGTGAATCACACGAAAGGATTTCAGTACCGAAATGAGTGGCTAGCCTGATACTTAGA
>JAJTBP010000254.1 GCA_021286825.1 Marinilabiliales bacterium
TAATTGTTCCAAGGTAATTCATAACCCAAAAGTGAGGTCTTTTTAAAGGCCCTCATGGCTTCTGAAGCGATGGTGTGGTGGTCCTGATGGATGTCCTGTATAGATGGCATGAATACCAGATCCGGATTGATGTCCTTCGAGAGTTGTACCATGTTTTCCAAAATTGCCTGTCGAAACATTGGGAAATCACGGACTGGATAATCGTAAGTGATAACATTTGAGGATGGGATCCCTAATGTTTTCGTGGCTTTGAGCAATTCGATCTTAAGCGTGTCTGGTCTTAAATCGGGAGGCAATGATTTTTCGCATGAAGAAAAAGCAACGTAATAGATAGCGTTACCTTCTTCTACCAATTTAGCAATGGTAGCACCACATCCAAACTCTCCATCGTCTGTATGGGGGGCCAGAATTAATATTCTTTTACTTTGGAAATTCATACTAAGTTTTTTTTGATCCTGATAAATCCTTACAAAGTGTTAAACAAATCACAATTTGTATACCTTATCAGATGACTTTTTAATGGCATTTCTCAGATCTACAACCAACTTTGATTCTTTCACGATGAAGTCTGAATCAAAAACCTGATGGTTGGTGGTGATGACCACGCAATCGCTATCATTCAGCAATTGTTTGGTGAGGTCAACAGATTGATAGGTCGAGGATCCAACTCTCGTGGATGAGATGAAAGGATCATGATAGATTACCTTGGCTCCTTTTTTAGATACTTCGTCCATGATCCGTAATGCGGGTGACTCACGCTCATCGTCAATGTTGGGTTTGTAGGCAATTCCTAGAAAGAGAACCTGGCTTCCATTGATCGACTTTTGTTGGCGATTCAAGGCAGAAGCAATCTTCAATGTCATGCGATGAGGCATCATCATGTCGATGTGACCTGCCGTGTGAATCATGGTGAGGTCAAAATTGAATTTTTTTGCAATGTGTTCGAGGTAGAAGGGATCCAAGGGAATACAATGGCCTCCGATGCCTGGGCCAGGGTAAAAGGCCTGAAAACCATAGGGTTTGGTTTTGGCTGCCTCAATCACTTCCCAAATGTCAATATCCATTTTACCGCAGAGAAGCGCCAGTTCATTGATTAGGCTGATGTTGATGAGACGATAGGTATTCTCGAGGATTTTCACCATCTCTGCAACTTTGGGTGAACTGACGGGGTAGATGGTGTCAATGGCATATTTGTAAATTGCTTTGCCAATTTCCAACCCTTCCTCGGTCATAGCGCCCAGGACCTTGGGGGTATTTCTGGTCCCAAATTGTTTATTCCCAGGATCCACCCGTTCTGGTGAAAAGGCAAGCCAAAAGTCCTTCCCTTCCTTGAAACCTGACTCTTTCTCGATAATGGGAAGCATAAAGTCCTCCGTTGTGGTTGGATAGGTAGTACTTTCCAAACAGATGAAGGTATTCCGCTTCATGTATTTGCCTATTTCCCTACAGGAGGTTTCAATGTAGTCCATGTTGGGCTTTTTAAACTGATCGAGTGGGGTTGGTACGCAAATCAGAATGGCATCACACTCCTTCATTCTTGTAAAATCCGTAGTTGCCTCCAGAAAGTTGGCTTCAACTACTTCTTTCAGCTCAGCATCTGTGACGTCGCCAATGTAGTTAATCTTGTTGTTGACATGGGAGGCTTTGGTGGCTGATTTTTCAAATCCGATTGTCTTGACTTTTTTACCGGCGAAACTGACAGCCAATGGAAGTCCTACATAGCCGAGTCCAACGATTCCCACTATAAATTGATTGCGTTCAATTTTTCCCAGTATTTCATTTACCGTATTCATCTTGTATTTGTTATAGGTTGTTAGGCTTAATTGAGAACAGGTTTGTCTTTGATAACTTCGGAAGGTCTCAGTTCATAGATGCGCTCAATGATATCCACAACTTTGAGTCCTTCCAATGCATTGGTGGAGATGGTACCGCCATGATGCAATGTTTCCACAACATTTTCAATCACATAGTGATGGTTTTGAGCAGATCCCTTGTAAAGGCCGTAATCATTGGGAGGATTGGAAGGTGCGAGTTCCGGCATGATGTAGTCTTTGATGTGACAATATTCTACTTCATTCATGTATTGGCCTGCTACTTTGATCGTTCCGTTTTCTCCAATGATGGTAATGCTGGATTCGAGGTTTTTGTTCCATATAGCAGTGGAATAGTTGAGAGACCCCATTCCTCCCTTTACAAAATCGAAAGAAACAAATCCGGAATCCTCAAAAGCCGTGAGGGTTTTGTGGTTGCAATCTCTGAAGTTGGCTTTGATGTTTTTGACATCACCAAACAACCAATACATGATGTCGATGAAATGAGAGAATTGAGTGAAGAGTGTCCCTCCATCCATATTAGCTGTTCCATGCCAATTTCCACTGGTGTAGTAGCGATCGTCCCGATTCCAGTAGCAATTTAGCTGAACCATGTGGATGGTCCCCAAAACGCCAGTTTCTACCACCTCCTTTAACCAAACGGAAGGTGGAGAATACCGGTTCTGCATCACGCAAAATACATTTCTGGACACTTCCAAAGATTTGAAGATGATGGATTCCGCATCTGCTTTGGAGAGTGCCATCGGTTTTTCGATGACTACATGTTTCTTGTGTTCCAAGGCTTTCATGCTGAAGGAGTAATGAAGACCATTGGGCACACATATGTTGACTACATCAAGATTGTCTTTTTCCTTTAGCAGCAATTGGTCAATGGATTCATAAAAGGTTTCGGAAATGTTCTCCAAACCCAATTCGGATTTCGTTTTGATATCGCAAACAGCGACCAATTCGCAATCCGGATTTCTACGCACCATTTCGGCATGGCGCTTGCCAATATGTCCTTGACCAATGACAGCAAATCTAATTTTTGTGTTCATCTCTTTCTTTACAAGATTATTTGTTACTTAATTTTTTATCATGAATTCTCATGGGCAATCAATTTCAGGCCGCCTAACCGAATGCAAAAATGCGGGTACGGGTGGCCCATCCAAACAGACCATTCAACGCATTGGGTTATACTCTTCCGGTTAGGTTGATCCAGTGTTTTATGAATAGAACTGTTTGATTGAATCTACGATAAACTGTTGTGTTTCTTTCTTCATTTCAGTATGGATCGGAAGGGATAAGACTGCTCCACAAAGCCATTCGGTATTGGACAAATGGAATCCTTCCCGGACATAGCAAGAGAATGCATCCTGCTTGTAGAGGGGAAGCGGGTAATAGATCATGGTCGGGATCCCCTTCTCCTTGAGATAGGATTGAAGTTTGTCTCTGTCATTGTTTTGTACGACAATGGTATATTGGTTGTAGGTATGTACAGCATAACTTTTTTGTGTGGGGAGGAGTATTCCCGATACATTTCCCAGATGCTGATCATAGTATACCGCTGCTTCCTTTCGGGCTTGCAAATGGGTAGATAAGTAGCGTAGCTTTACATTGAGTAACGCAGCCTGTATGGTATCCAGTCTGGAATTGCAACCTACTACAGAATGGTGATACTTAATTTTTTGACCATGGTTGGCTATCATCCTTATTTTTTCAGCCAATTGACTGTCATCGGTAAAAATGGCACCACCATCCCCGAAACAACCTAGGTTTTTTGTTGGAAAGAATGAGGTGCATCCAATGTGTCCAATGGTCCCAGTCTTTTGGGTTGTATCATCAGAGAAGGTATAGGAGGCTCCCAACGATTGGGCATTGTCCTCAATCACAAATAGGTTGTGTTTTTTGGCCAGGGTCATGATGGGTTCCATATCAGACGACTGTCCAAACAGATGAACGGGTATGATCACCTTGGTCCGGGCAGTAATCGCCGATTCGAGCGATGCAATGTTCATGCTGAAATCATCCTGATCGACATCCACCATGATGGGTGTTAGTCCAAGGAGGGCAATGACCTCTGCGGTAGCGGCATATGTGAAGGCCGGTACAATGATTTCGTCTCCCTGGGTTAGCTCCAGAGCCATCAAGGCAATTTGCAGGGCATCCGTTCCATTGGCACAAGAGATTACATGTTTGATGTCCAGAAACTTTGAAAGATTGCTTTCAAATTCCAAAACATCTTTGCCTTTGATAAAACTTGAGGAGTCAATGACTCCTTGTATAGCCTGGTCTATTTCCAGTTTGATTTTGGTATACTGACCAAATAAATCGACCATTTCTATTTTTCCGGGCTGTGTCATGTATTGATTGTGAATAGGTTAAATAAGAATATAGTTGTCAACAACCCATTTGGCGAATGGGAAGCTGCAGGTGAAAGCGGGAGATACGGAGTTGAGTACATGGATTGAATGCGGATCTCCTTCCACAACAAAATCCATCACCAATTCCTTGGTATGAATATTTAACAGCTGTGCACGGATTCCCGGTTTTCCCCATTCATCAAAACCCTTAATGTCCATCTGATTCACCAGGTCTAAAGCCAATCCGGCGAAATACTTCTTGTTGTATTTTCGGATCTCGTCCAATGCAAGTGTTCGAAAACCAAAAGCATTGGTTAAAAAAAGTCTGGATTCCCAGCTCATGATGCTGGCCAATTCGTTTAATTTGAATTTGTCGAATCCGTGGTAGTTTTCTCTCCAGAATGCTGGCATGGAAGTTGGACCGATCTTTACTGTTCCATCGACGGTCACCGTGAAATGAACGCCAAGACACGGATTTTTCAGGTTTGGTACAGGATAGACATTGGTGGAGACGGGCTTGTCCTGTCCGTGGTATTTGAGGTAAACTCCCTTGAATGGGATGATGGTATAATCGTTTGAGAAACCAAAATCTTTGGCTACTTTATCTGCGTACAATCCGGCAGCATTGATGATTTTGGTAGCAGTGATCCGGTGTTTGTTCCCTGATACCATGATGGTATTGGCCCCAATTCTCCTGAGATAGGGGTGGTTAAACAGAATTTTTACCCCTCGTTGCTGCAATTCCCTTTTGACGGCATCATTGACTTCCACCGGATCAACTGTGGCAGTTGTAGGGGAATACAAGGCATATTTATGGGTTTTGACATTGGGATACAT
>JAJTBP010000255.1 GCA_021286825.1 Marinilabiliales bacterium
ACACTGCTCCGTAAGGCTCTTGAAAACTCTTCAAAAGAGGCTTCTGAACTTTACGATGTACTGAAAGAGAATACATCCGTTTTGTTCTCCAATACAGGGAATGTTCCGGCCAAACTCATCAAGGAGTTTGCCAAGAAAAACAAAAAACCACTTTTCAAGGCGGCTTACGTCGAAGAGTGCACCTATGTAGGAGAGAATCAACTCGATGCATTGATTGAAATCAAGTCCAAAGAGGAACTTATCGGAGGAATCGTTGCCATGTTGCAATCACCTGTCAAGAATGTTGTTTCGGCTCTTCAATCAGGAGGCCAGACCATCTCAGGCGTGCTGAAAACATTGGAGCAGCGTACCGCATAAGCAAAGTGTTACAAGTAAGAAAAAGTAAATTAATATTTTAAATCTCGAATAGTATGGCAGATCTTAAAAAACTTGCAGAAGAATTGGTTAATTTGACTGTTAAAGAAGTTAACGAACTCGCAGGTATCCTTAAATCAGAATATGGTATTGAGCCAGCAGCAGCAGCTGTTGCAGTAGCCGCTGCTCCCGTAGCAGCAGAAGCCGCTGAACCAGTAGAAAAAAGTGAATTTGATGTAATCCTCAAATTCGGTGGTCAGTCTAAATTGGCCGTTGTTAAGCTGGTGAAAGACCTCGCTGGTGTTGGTTTGAAGGAAGCCAAAGATTTGGTTGATGCAGCACCAAAGGCAATCAAGGAAAAAGTTTCAAAAGAAGAAGCAGAATCACTGAAAGCCGCGCTTGAAGAAGCTGGAGCTGAAGTTGAAATCAGATAGGAATTGACCTGTCCCATTAGGTTATAGCGGTTTAGGATCCCTCCACGGGATTCTAAACCTTTTTATGTTTTTATTTTGGTTCCTTAATTTGGTAGCTAATGCCCTCAATGAATATACAACAAAGGATTAGTTTTGCGTCCACCAGAAGCAAATTTGAATACCCCGATTTTCTGGAAGTTCAAATTCAATCTTTCAAAGAATTTTTCCAGTTGGGAACCTCTCCGGAAGACCGCAAATCCGAAGGTCTCTTCAAGGTTTTTCAGGAGAATTTTCCTATTTCAGATACCAGAAATAATTTCGTTCTGGAGTTCATCGATTATCAGGTCGATCCTCCCCGTTATAGCATTGAAGAGTGCATCGAGCGCGGACTTACCTTTTCCGTCCCCTTGAAGGCGAAACTCAAATTGTTCTGTACGGATCCCGAGCACGAAGATTTTGATACCGTAGTCCAGGATGTCTATCTTGGAACAGTTCCTTACATGACACCTACAGGTTCCTTCGTGATTAACGGTGCTGAAAGAGTCGTTGTTTCCCAGTTGCACCGTTCCCCAGGGGTCTTCTTCGGACAGAGTGTTCATGCCAATGGCACAAAACTTTACTCGGCGAGGGTCATTCCTTTCAAAGGTTCCTGGATCGAATTTGCCACAGACATCAATAACGTCATGTATGCATACATTGACCGTAAGAAGAAGTTACCCGTAACGACCCTTCTGCGTGCAATCGGCTACGAAAGCGACAAAGATATTCTGGAGATTTTTGACCTCGCCGATGAGATCAAAATTTCCAAAGCTGCCCTCAAGAAGGTTGTCGGCCGAAAATTGGCTGCCCGCGTTCTGAAAACCTGGGTGGAAGATTTTGTGGATGAAGATACCGGTGAGGTCGTCTCCATCGAAAGAAATGAGGTGATTGTCGACCGTGAAGTGGTCATCACCAACGAACATGTGGATGAAATCCTGGAATCAGGTGCCAAAACCATCTTGCTGCACAAGGAAGATGCGGTTAGTGGTGATTATGCCATCATCTACAACACCCTTCAAAAGGATCAGTGTAACTCCGAAAAGGAAGCCGTTCTATACATCTACCGTCAGCTTCGGAACTCCGAACCGCCAGATGAGGCTACTGCCCGGGATGTCATCGACAAGCTCTTCTTCTCTGAGGTCCGCTATGACCTTGGTGAAGTTGGACGTTACCGGATCAATAAAAAGTTGGGCCTGAACATCGAGATGACCACCCGTGTACTGACCAATCACGACATCATCGAGATCATCAAATACCTGATCAAACTTGTCAATTCCAAAACAGATGTGGACGACATCGACCACCTTTCCAACCGTCGCGTAAGAACGGTCGGAGAGCAGATGTTTACCCAGTTTGCCGTGGGTTTGGCTCGTATGGCCAGGACCATCCGCGAACGGATGAATGTTCGCGACAATGAAGTGTTTACCCCGATCGATCTGATCAATTCCAAGACCTTGTCTTCGGTGATCAACTCCTTCTTCGGTACCAATGCCTTGTCCCAATTCATGGACCAAACCAATCCGTTGGCCGAAATGACGCACAAACGTCGTATGTCTGCTCTCGGACCCGGTGGTCTGTCACGCGAACGTGCCGGATTTGAGGTCCGCGACGTTCACTATACCCATTATGGTCGCCTTTGCCCGATCGAAACTCCGGAAGGTCCTAACATCGGTTTGATCTCCTCTTTGTGTGTGTTCGCAAAGATCAACAACCTTGGATTTATCTCCACGCCTTACAGAAAGTCTGTCGGCGGCCAGGTAAACCTGAACAATGAGGAGATAGCCTATTATACAGCGGAAGAAGAAGAGGGCATGATCATTGCGCAAGCCAATGCGGCGATCGATGAGAATGGTTTCTTTATCAATCCCAGGGTTAAAGCGCGTCTGGATGCAGACTATCCGCTGGCCAACCGTGAAGAGGCCAACCTGATGGACGTGGGTCCGAACCAGATTGCTTCCATCGCTGCTTCGCTCATCACCTTCCTGGAACATGACGATGCCAACCGCGCGCTCATGGGATCCAACATGATGCGCCAGGCCGTTCCATTGATGAGACCCGAATCACCCATTGTCGGCACAGGACTTGAGCAAAACATTGCCAAGGATGCCCGTATCAACATTGTGGCTGAAGGACCTGGAGTCATTGAATATGTGGATGCTACAAAGATTATCGTCCGCTATGACATGACCGAGGAGGAGCGTTACGTAAGTTTCGATCCGGAAA
The DNA here is from genome assembly GCA_021286825.1 of Marinilabiliales bacterium. Taxonomy (GTDB): domain Bacteria; phylum Bacteroidota; class Bacteroidia; order Bacteroidales; family Prolixibacteraceae; genus CAINVV01. Next base: position 3,030 of record JAJTBP010000255.1, read on the forward strand.
CAAAGACCTACTATTTGCCAAAATACAAAAAGACCAATCAGGGAACCTGTATCGACCTCAAACCCATGGTAAAGAAGGGAATGAGAGTGGCTACAGGCGATATCATGACCGAAGGTTATGCGACTGCAGGGGGTGAACTCGCCCTTGGCCGTAACCTGAAGGTAGCTTTCATGCCCTGGCAGGGATACAACTATGAGGATGCCATCGTGATCTCCGAGCGAATCGTCAGAGATGACATCTTTACTTCCATCCACGTCGACGAATACTCATTGGAGGTTCGTGACACCAAACGTGGATCGGAAGAATTTACCTCCGATATCCCGAATGTCAGTGAAGAGGCCACCCGTAACCTGGATGAAAACGGATTGATCCGCATCGGTGCCATTGTGAAACCGGGCGACATCCTGATTGGAAAGATCACTCCCAAAGGGGAATCGGATCCTTCACCGGAAGAGAAGCTGCTTCGCGCCATCTTTGGTGACAAAGCCGGCGACGTGAAAGATGCATCCCTCAAAGCCTCTCCCTCCCTCAATGGCGTAGTCATTGACAAGAAACTCTTCTCACGTGTTGTGAAAGAGAAGAAAGGGAAAGTGGCTACCAAACCAGTCCTTGAGCAAATTGACCGCGATTTCGAGAACGAAACCAATAAGTTGAAGGATATCCTGATCGACAAACTCTTCAATCTTGTGAACGGAAAAACCTCACAGGGTGTGAAGGATTATTTCAACACGGATATCCTCCCCAAAGGTGTGAAATTTACCCAGAAACAGCTTCAGATGATTGATTATCTGAACATCAATCCGGGAAAATGGACGACCGACAAGGATAAGAACGACATGATCTATGCCCTTGTGAACAATTTCATCATGAAATACAAGGAGGCAGAGGCCGTCGCCCGTCGCAAACGTTACAATGTTACCATCGGCGACGAACTTCCCGCAGGTATCCTTCAGTTGGCCAAAGTTTACATTGCCAAGAAGAGAAAACTGCAAATCGGGGATAAGATGGCCGGCCGTCATGGGAACAAGGGTATCGTTTCACGAATCGTTCGTGATGAGGACATGCCTTTCCTTTCCGACGGTACGCCAGTCGACATCGTTCTGAATCCGCTGGGTGTACCTTCCCGTATGAACCTTGGACAGATCTATGAAACCGTTCTGGGTTGGGCCGGAAAAGAACTAGGCGTTAAGTTTGCCACACCGATTTTCGATGGTGCAACACTGAGCCAGATTTCTGAATTGACCGACAAAGCCGGAGTTCCCCGTTTCGGAAAGACCTGGCTCCACGATGGTGAGACCGGTGAAAAGTTCGACCAACCGGCTACTGTTGGAGTCATCTACATGCTGAAACTGGGCCACATGGTTGAGGATAAGATGCATGCCAGATCGATTGGACCTTATTCACTGATTACACAACAGCCACTTGGAGGTAAGGCTCAGTTCGGGGGACAACGATTTGGGGAAATGGAAGTCTGGGCACTCGAAGCTTTCGGTGCTTCCAACATCCTGCAGGAAATCCTGACCGTCAAATCCGACGATGTCATGGGTCGTGCCAAAGCATACGAGTCAATCGTCAAAGGCGATCCGATGCCGCAACCCGGCATTCCGGAATCTTTGAATGTGTTGTTGCACGAACTCCGCGGACTCGGATTGAGCGTCAATCTCGAGTAAAAGTTTTGCTTAGGTAGCCTGCAGTATTCTGGGCTACAAGCATATTGTTAGTCAATTGGTTACGTTAAAATATTACCTATAAACTATGGCATTCAGACGAGATAACAAGGTAAAAAGCAATTTCACCAAGATCAGTATCAGTCTTGCTTCACCAGAGGAGATCCTCGAACGTTCGCATGGAGAGGTTTTGAAACCGGAGACCATCAACTACCGGACCTATAAGCCTGAGCGTGACGGATTGTTTTGCGAGCGGATCTTCGGGCCGGTGAAGGATTACGAATGTCATTGCGG
>JAJTBP010000256.1 GCA_021286825.1 Marinilabiliales bacterium
CCGGAACACCGGTCGACTGTGTCAAACTGGCCTGCAGCAAGTTGTTGCATCGCTTGCCTGATTTTGTCATATCGGGGATCAATCACGGGGCCAATACCTCCGTTTCAGTCCTCTACTCCGGCACCATGGGCGCAGCCATCGAAGGTTCCATTCACGGGATTCCCTCCATTGGATTTTCTCTGGATGATTATGTGCCGGATGCCGATTTTACAAAGGCCAAAAAGGTGGTGGCCAGGGTTTTTCAGAAGGTAGCCGAACATGGTCTGCCGGTTGGCATTTGTTTGAATGTCAACATTCCGAAGGGTGAAGTCAAGGGGATTAATTTTTCCAGACAGACTCGTGGCAAATGGATGGAAGAGTTTGAAAAGAGAACGGATCCCCATGGCAGGGATTATTACTGGATGACCGGCTATTTCAACGATGCAGAAAATGAAGCCCGCGATACAGATACCTTTGCTCTGCTCAACGGATTTGCCTCCATTGTTCCGGTAACCACCGACCTTACAGCCTATGCTGCTTTTCAGTTTATGCAAAAGTGGAAATTCTGATGCGTGATTCCTCCTGCGCGTCACCTCACGCAAAGAATTGCATCCGTTCATCTTGGCCTTTGAATACATAGAAAATTATACCCATTGAAAGCTACCTATTCACAACCGGAAGGAATGAACAACTTCAGGCTCGGTTTTGCCATCGGGTTGTTACTCCCCTTGTTGTTTTTTTTGATGTACTTCCTGTTTCGGTTTCAGGAGCCTTCCCTGGGCCATTTTTTTCAGTTGTTGATTACCACCGGCAAACTGGTACATGTGATCAGCCTCTCTGTTTTTCCCAACCTGGTCCCCTTCATGCTTTTCATGCGGACCGATCGGTTTCGTGCAGGGAGAGGAGTGATCGCGAGTACGTTGCTTTATGCCCTGACCGTGGTAGTCCTCAAACTGGTGATTTGATGGGACGGGGACAGGTAAGTGAATCCTGATAAAGGCGTTTGTTCTTGAATTTAACCAGACAGTCATGAAATATTTTATCATTGCAGGGGAAGCTTCAGGAGATCTGCACGCATCTTACCTGATGAAGGGTCTCAAAAAAGCCGACCAACAGGCCGAATTCTGCTTCTTTGGAGGCGACCTGATGCTTGCGGAAGGTGGTGAACTGTTGAAGCACTATCGTGAGATGGCCTTCATGGGTTTTTTTACCGTCCTGAAAAACCTCGGCAAAATCAAAAAGAATTTTAAGCTGGCTGAAGAGAAGTTGCTGGCTTTTCAACCCGATGTCTTGATCCTGGTCGATTATCCGGGATTCAACTTTCGAATGGCCCGGTTTGCAAAAGTTCACCACATCAAGACATTTTACTACATATCCCCGAAAATCTGGGCTTGGCGTTCCGATCGGGTTAAATGGATCAAACAATATGTAGATGAGGTCTTTACTATTTTCCCATTTGAAAAAGACTTTTACGACAAACACCACTATCCGGTTCGGTATGTAGGCAATCCTACTGTGGATGAACTTGCTCCCGTCAAAGATCATCATCTTTTGTTTGAAGATTTTGTGAAGGAGCACGCACTGGATGGTCGGCCCATCGTTGCCTTGTTGGCTGGAAGCCGAAGACAGGAGATCAAACTGATCCTGCCTACCCTGGTAAAAGTGGCAGAACGTTTTCCGGACTACCAGTTTGTCATTGCCGGGGCACCTTCCCTGACGACCGAACTTTACCGGCAAAATATGGACGACAGCAAGGTGGCGATCCTATTCGGACAGACCTATGAATTGCTGAAACAGTCGACCGCTGCCGTAGTCGCTTCCGGTACTGCCACACTGGAAACGGCAGTGCTCAATGTGCCACAAGTTGTTTGCTACATCATAGAGTTGGGCCGATTTACCTCCTTTTTAAGAAAATTCTTCCTGAAAATTCAATGGATATCGTTGGTAAACCTGATCATGGGGAAAGAGATTGTCCGAGAGATGTTTCAGGAACACTGCACTCCGGCGAATGTATCTGCTGAGTTGTCCAGGATTCTTATGGATGAAGCCTACAGAGACGAGATGCTTGACAACTATCGTGTCATGCTGGCCAAACTGGGTCCTCCCGGATGTGGTGACCGTGCCGCTTCCGAAATGGTCGGCTTGTTGAGCGGAACCATTGCCTGGAGCCAATCCACGCATCAAAAGTAAAGTCAGAGAAATTTTATCCAGAGAATTGTATGCGAAGTATTGTCAAAAAGGAGTTGCTTCAGTTTTTCGGATCCTTGACAGGATACATGATCCTAGTCGTTTTTGCCCTGATTTCCGCTCTTTTTCTGTGGTTTTTTGAAGGGAACATGAACATACCGGAGGGAGGATATGCCTCTTTCAACGGATTCTTTTCACTTGCACCATGGCTCTACCTGTTTTTGATACCGGCCATCAGCATGCGGATGTTTTCGGAAGAGTTGCGTTCAGGAACCATCGAATTGCTGCTTAGCCGTCCGGTACATCTGACGGAGATCATCCTGGCCAAATTGCTTGCTGCCTGGTTGGTGGTTATGGGAACCCTGCTGCTATCGTTGGTGGGACTGTTTTCGGTCTATTTTCTGGGCAATCCGACCGGGGCGCTGGATATGGCAGCGGCTTTCGGAAGCTATTTGGGATTGCTCTTCATGACGACGCTTTTCTTAGCCATTGGTCTCTTCGCCTCTTCACTTTCCGAGAACCAGATTGTCGCATTTGTCACCGCAATTCTGCTCTCCTTCTTCCTTTTTTCGGGTTTCGACCTGTTGTCGGATCTGATGACCCGTGTCTGGGCTTCCCGGTTTCTTCAGGGAATCGGCATCTCCACCCATTATGATTCGGTGAGCCGCGGTTTGCTCGATAGCAGGGATCTGTTCTATTTTCTGCTGATTGCAGTGCTTTTCGTGGGGATGACCCTCGTTTCACTCAACAGAAAACGAAAGCCTTTCGTCCTTATCAGCAAAAGAAACGGGGCAGCTGCCGCACTCTTGTTCCTTTTGCTCTTTCTTTCCCAGGTAAGGGTCTTCCGGATCGATTTTACGGCGGAGAAGAAGTATACCCTGTCTGCAGCATCCGTTAAAGTATTGGAAAAGGTTACGCAACCCATGGTGGCCGAGATCTACTTGCAAGGAGACATGCATCCCGGGTTCAGAAAGCTTAAAGTGGCGATAGAAGAGGAGTTGGCGGATATCCGGCAATATTGTGGCAACAATCTGTTTGTCAGAAAGATTGATCCGTACACAGAGGTTTCGGATAAGGAGAGGAACGGCTATTTTGAGGATCTTTACCGACAGGGCATCATTCCAACGGATTTGAGGATCAAAACAGAAAAGGGCATCTCCACCCGACTTGTTTTTCCAACCGTTGTCATACGTTATGAAGGGAAGTCGAAGGTGCTGAATTTGCTTCGAAACGACCCGTCGCAACCGGCAGAGATCAATCTGAACCGATCCGTCGAGATGCTTGAATACGAATTGGTCAACGCCATTCACTCCCTGACGGGGAAGGAACAGCCGGCAGTGGCTTTTCTGGATGGCCATGGGGAAGCCGATTCCCTTCAACTGCAGGATATCTCGACCACACTCTCCGCTGATTTCACGGTTACACGGCTGAAAAGCCAGAATTTGAACCTTTCGGACAACCATCCAAGGGTGGTCATCATTGCCGATCCCCAATTAAATTTTTCAGAATCAGACAAGTTGATGCTGGATCAGTATGTGATGAAGGGCGGACAGCTGGTATGGCTGGTCGACCCTGTCAAGGTAAGTCTGGACAGCCTATCGGAAGGCATGTCTACCCTGGCGATGCCGAGGGACTTGGGGATCATGGACCAATTGTACCGTTACGGAGCTCGATTGAACAGTGACCTGATACAGGATGCCGAATGCATGCAGATACGTGTCAACACGGCTCCTCCGGGTGCTGCCCCGGTTTATTCCCTCGCTCCCTGGTATTTCTTCCCCATACTCCACCCTTCCCAGCAACATCCTGCGGGTCGGAACGTCAATCCGCTTGCCAGTGAATTTGTCAGTTCCCTCGATACGGTGGGAGAGGACCCTGAAGTGCACAAAAAGGTATTGATGACTACTTCGCCCTATTCACGAAGGATTGTGGCACCGTTAAGCGTCAACCTGAGGATGATTGACATGGCACCCTCGCGGGACTATTTCAACCATCCCGGATTCATAACGGGTGTCATGTTGGAAGGACGGTTCACTTCGGTCTTTAAAAACCGCATCGTGAATCAGGGCATGGTCGCTCCCGGTTTTCGGTTGATTGAAAGGAGTGAGCCGGCTAGAGTGATTGTCTTTTCCGATGGCGGACTGATGAGCAACAAGGTGAGCAGATCGGCAAAAGATCCGAAGACGGCACCATTGGGGTATGATAGGGTCTCGCGCCTCACCTTTGGAAACAAGGATTTTTTTGTTTCTCTGATTCACTATTGCTGTGATGATGCCGGTCTATCCGGACTTCGGAACAAAAGCTGGCAACTGCGCACTTTGGACAAGGTGAAACTACATGAACACCTGCTTTGGATCAAATGGGTGAACCTCTTGTTGCCGGTGCTGATGGTAATTTTAGCCTCTCTTCTTTTTATACGCCTCAGGGCAAGGAAGATCAGGCGAAAGGCTGCCCATTCCTGAAATGGCAAAGCTGTCGCCACCGCATTTTTTCAGATCGAAAAAAATGTTCATTCCGGACAAAAAGTAAGGGAATGTTTGTATATTCGTAGTCCACCTATTGTTGATCCGGATGGGTGGTCCCGATTTTTTAACTAAATGATATTCAATCAATTGAATGTCATGCATCTTTGTCATCCCATCTTCAGAAACGGATAGGGGTTCTCTGGCAGGGGAATGTTGCCACTGTTGTGTACAAATTCTTCACAAAGCCGGTTGGTTGCATCGATGCAGTTTTTGAAATCAGTTTTTAGGATGAGTAATTGCGTTTCCATTCAGTTAATCAAATAGAATACACATGAAATTTGTCGTATCA